>NZ_JBEONZ010000030.1:0-41941 GCF_040308705.1 Pseudoalteromonas sp. 19-MNA-CIBAN-0066 | reverse complement strand
AGCGGCACACGAGGCTCGAACTCGTGACCTCGACCTTGGCAAGGTCGCGCTCTACCAACTGAGCTAGTGCCGCATTTAATATTATTCAGTAAGCTTTCTATCAACTTGCAACGTATTGCAGTAAATATTCAGTAACTGATTAATTACCATTTAGTTTATCTTGGGGGCTATGCCCTCTCAACACGGACGCATTCTACAGAGATTATTAAACGCGTCAATACAAAAAATGCCACTTTCGAACTGTTTGATTATTTTTTATCTAATATGGTGCGTTATTAGACGTTTAGAATCAATTTTTGGTCAATTCACTCCATGCCGATACCAAATATTGCACCATAGAACTCAATGTTAGGAAGGTCGCAATATACAATAAACCAAAACTTAAATAATTCATCCAAGCATCGTATTGCCAAATTAGACCGATAATGGCTAACATTTGTGCTGCTGTTTTTATTTTACCCATATTAGATACAGCTACGTTATCACGCTTACCTTGTTCTGCCATCCATTCACGCAGTGCAGAGATAACAATTTCGCGGCTTATTATAATAAGTGCCGGGATAGTCATATACATAGACTGATAATGCTCTGATAACGCGACTAAGGCAGCGCACACCATAACTTTATCGGCAACGGGATCTAAAAACGCACCAAAGGGAGTTGATTGCTCAAGTTTACGTGCTAAATAACCGTCGAGAATGTCGGTTATTGATGCAAACCAAAAAATAAAGGCGGCAGCAAAAAGCGCCCATGAATAAGGCAAATAAAATACCACCAAAAAAATGGGGATAAGAAAAAGTCTAAAGGTTGTGAGTGTGTTTGGAATATTCCACATAACTGCTTGGGTATGTCTTTTTTGCTATATTCGCATGAAGGGCTAACCCTTGTCATGCAAATGGTTAAATATCTTGTCAGCCATGTCAGGGCTGATCCCCGGTACTTTCTTTAACTGTTCTATATTAGCAGCTTTTACCCCTTGCATGCCCCCTAAATATTTTAATAATGTTTGTCGGCGCTTAGCACCTACGCCATTTATTTCTTCTAATAATGATTGCGTTAGTTGTTTTTGGCGCTTATTACGGTGCCCCGCAATAGCAAAACGATGTGATTCGTCGCGTATATGCTGAATTAAATGCAGTGCAGGTGCATCTGAATCCATTGGAATAGTTTTTCGACCACCGTCTATTAACAGTGTTTCGAGGCCGGGTTTACGGCTTGTACCTTTAGCTACACCAACTAACAAGGGCATTTTTGCATGTGGCCAAGTAGCAAAATACTGCTCTGCACGCCCTAATTGCCCTTTACCACCGTCTATAAAAATCACATCGGGTATTTTATCTTCATCAACTAATTTGTTGTAGCGCTTATTAAGCGCAAACTCCATGGCAGCATAATCATCTCCACCGGTTATTCCAGTCACGTTGTAACGCCTATACTCTTTAGTATTGGGTCCTTGTGAATCAAATACCACACAGCTAGCTACCGTGTTCTCCCCCATAGTATGGCTTATATCAAAACATTCCATTCTGGTTATATCATCAAGGCGTAGGGTAGCTTTTAATTGCGCATAGCGTTTATTAATAGAGTCTTGGGTGCTTTGCTTAACGGTAATACTATTTAATGCATTTTTATTGGCTAACTGCAAATACTGGGCACGCTCACCCCGAGTAACTACTTTAAGAGTTACTTTACGCTCACTTATTTGCGTAAGTGCTTGGCCTAATACGTCGCTTTCTTGTATTTCGAACGGCAAAATGATTTCTTTTGCGATACGCCCAGTTGCCCCCGGCGCTAAATAGTACTGGCCTAAAAACGAAGTCAATATTTCTTGTTCACTTGAGTCTTTTGGCACTTTTGGAAAGTAGGTTTTACTGCCCAATACTTTATGGTCGCGGATCATCAATAAGTGAATGCCATTTAAACCATTTAGGTGTGCAAAGCCTACAACATCCATTTCTGCAAAATTACCCGAAATAGACTGTTGTTCCTGCATTTTACGCAGCAACATTATTTGGTCACGCACTTTTGCAGCCAACTCAAAATTTAACTGCTGGCTAGCTGCTTCCATTTTTTTAATGAGATCGGCGATTACCTCATGTGATTTACCCGTTAAAAACTTACGCACATAATCAACTTGCTCAGTATAATCTTCATCTGAAACTTTATTTACACACGGGGCTGAGCATCGTTTGAGTTGATATTGTAAGCATGGTCGGCTGCGCGCACGGTAATAAACATCTTCGCATTGACGAATGGGAAATATTTTTTGCATCAGTCGTAAGCTTTCTGATACCGCCCCCGCACTTGGAAATGGGCCAAAATACTCACCTTTTACTTTACGACTGCCACGATGAAACGCTAATCGAGGATGTTTATGATTAGTAAGTAATATATAAGGATAGGATTTATCGTCGCGTAATAAAATATTGTAACGAGGCTGATACTTTTTTATCAGATTGTTTTCAAGTAATAGCGCTTCGGTTTCGGTATTAGTAAGCGTTACTTCAACATTACAAATATTACTGACTAAAACACGGGTTTTGCTGTCGGTGATGTTACTTCTAAAGTAACTACTCACCCGTTTTTTTAAATGCTTTGCTTTACCAACATAAATTACTTGATTGTCACTATCGAGCATACGGTAAACCCCGGGCTCACTCGATAGTGTTTTTAAAAACTGGACGTGATCAAATTCAGACATAAATTATGATTAGTACGATACGTCTATATCAATCATTTTATAGCGAATAGCTAAATGAGTCAGCTCTACATCGCCACTCACATTTAGTTTTTCAAACATACGATAGCGGTAGCTATTAACTGTTTTAGAGCTTAAATTTAAACGCTCAGCTATACTTTGTGCTTTTTCACCTTTGGTGATCATTAGCATTATTTGCAGTTCACGCTCTGACAAACTCTGAAATGGACTTTCATCTGTGCGCCCACTTACCTGTGCTAATGCAATTTGCTGTGCAATTTCAGGTGCAATATAGCGCTGTCCTGCATGCACACAGCGTATAGCACGTACCATTTCATCAGACCCAGCACCTTTAGTTAAAAAGCCATGCGCGCCAAGTTGCATTACGGTGCTAGGATACGGATCTTCACAATTAACAGTAAGCACTATAATTTTTACATCAGGGCAATAACGACAAATCTTTTTCGTCGCCTCAAGGCCACCAATACCGGGCATATTCATGTCCATAAGTACTATATTGGGTGAGTGTTGACGACAAAATTGCACAGCCTCTTCACCTGTTTTAGCTTCTCCAACAACTTTAAAGCCTCGTACATCGTCAAGAATCCGCCTGATCCCTGTTCGTACCAACTCATGGTCATCAACTAAAAGTACATTAATCAATGGAACATCCTCACTAGCCTAATAAAATGCAATTTAATAATATTAATTTGCCACAGTAACACAGTTAAAATAAAACAATAACCGATATTATTTCATCGTTTAAGGTGTGTTAATACATGTATATTAACAGATTAACACACCCTGTTTATTATGCTTTTTCGCTAAAGCGATCTACCCACAAAGCAATAACGCCATCACCGGTTACGTTACACGCAGTACCAAAACTGTCTTGGGCTAAATATAGTGCAATCATTAAAGCTACTGCGCCTTCATTAAAGCCTAGCATAGTTGTTAATAAACCCAGTGCCGACATTACTGCACCACCAGGTGCACCTGGTGCGGCAATCATTACTACACCTAACATCATAATAAATGGCAACATGCCCATTAATGAAGGTGCTTGCATGCTTGGTGATAAAAACATGACCGCCATTGCACAGGTTACAATTGTAATTGTAGAGCCCGATAAATGAATTGTCGCACAAAGCGGAACCGTAAAATTGGCTACGTCTTCTTTTACGCCATTCGACTTACTTGATTGTAATGATACTGGAATTGTTGCAGCGCTAGACATTGTGCCCAAAGCGGTAAAGTACGCTGGTAGCATATTTTTAATTAATTCGATTGGGTTGCGTTTTAGTAACAAGCCTGTAGATACATATAAAACAGTAAGCCATAACCAGTGCATAACCAACGCTGCAATAAGTACTACGCCAAATGCTTGTAGGGTATCAACAACTGTTCCTGCTACCGTCATTTCGGCAAATACACCTGCAATATAAAATGGTAATGCCGGTATTATCACCTTAGATAATAAGCTATCAACAATATCACGCCCCTGATCAGACACTGTTTTAAGCGTAGTCAATTCAAGCTGGCTCATGCCAATACCAAATATAAATGCGCTCATTAATGCAGTCATCACGCCCATTAGTGGCGGAATTTCTAAATCAATAAAACTACCAACTTGTGTCGCTGATTCAGCTTCAAATGTAATACCGCCACTTAAAAATGGAATTACTGTGCTAACCAGTAAAAAAGCCAGTGTGCCAGCAATAACAGTAGAGCCATAAGCAAAACCAACTGTTTTACCTAATAAGTGCCCTGACCCTTTTGGTAGTCCAGCAATACCCGATGCAATAAAAAATAAAATGATCAGCGGTATAGTAAAGGAGATCAATTGTCCAATCAGTTCTTTAACAGTATATAAAAGTTCAACGCCTATTAGTGGTAAATAGAGTCCAGCTAAGATACCGGCCACAATACCGGCAATTAATTTTAAGATTAACTTCATTGTGATTGCTTTCTTGAATTTAGATACTGTGTTTTTATCATGTTTTGCATAGCTTGTATCATAAAACTGTTCAACTGCAGTTCATTTGCACAAATAAGCAACAATACGGTGAGTATTAAGTCTTTAATAGATTAATTGTTAGAATATAAATAAATATAACACGCCTTTCAAAAGTTTATTTTTCTACTTAATCTGAACTCTGATTAAGAGATTTACTAACGTATTGAATCATAGTTATATTTAATTTTATTTTCTCTAGCCAGAAGTTTTCAATGAAAACAAGGCGAATTTACGCGTCAATAGCTGGCCTATTGCAAGTTAATTCAACGCAGTTAGCGCTGAAAATAGCTGCTTGAGATAGATTTATTATCCGGAGCTCAGGTTCCTTAAGTAACACTTGTAATGATCACGAGGCCAAGTTTTTATTTAATTAGGGTTTATTTATCTTTTAAGCGTCGTTAGCGTCAATTAATGAGCAGTAACCACATTAAGAAGGCCCTACACAGCTCAAAAATCAACCACGCTGCGGTAAATTCAAGCTTGAGAAATAAACACATCCTCGTTATAAGCCCAATAAATATATGTTATAGCCAAACTTTACTTTAAATTTTTTAAACTCACAGTAAAGTATGCTTATATAGTTAATAGCAAAACTACTAACATGTTAAGCGGATTGTATCCAAAGGAACATTATGTCTACTATTTTTGAAGATAACTCACTAAGCATTGGTAATACACCGCTGGTAAAACTTAACCGTGTTACCGGTGGCAACGTATACGCAAAAATTGAATCTCGCAACCCAAGCTTTAGTATAAAATGTCGTATTGGTGCATCAATGATTTGGGAAGCTGAAAAATCAGGGCAGCTAACGAAAGATAAAGAACTAATTGAGCCTACATCTGGTAATACCGGTATTGCGCTGGCGTTTGTGGCAGCATCTCGTGGTTATAAACTAACCCTTACCATGCCAAATACTATGAGTTTAGAGCGCCGAAAACTGCTCAAAGCATTAGGTGCAAACCTAGTACTAACCGATGGCGCAAAAGGTATGAACGGTGCAATTGATAAAGCAAAAGAAATTCAAGCAACCGCTCCCGATAAATATATTTTATTACAACAATTCGAAAACCCGGCAAACCCTAAAATTCACTTTGAAACCACCGGCCCTGAAATTTATGATGCCCTTGATGGTAAAGTAGACTTTTTTGTTGCAGGCGTTGGTACTGGCGGTACTATCACTGGTGTTAGTCGCTACCTTAAAAACGAAAAAGGTCTCAATGTAAAATCGATTGCTGTTGAGCCAACAAATTCACCGGTTATTAGCCAAACGCTAGCAGGTGAAGAAATTAAGCCTGGGCCACATAAAATTCAAGGTATTGGTGCTGGCTTTATTCCTGGTAACTTAGATTTAAGTGTGATTGATGGTGCAGAGCAAGTATCTAACGAAGATGCTATTGCGATGGCACACCTACTAATGAGACAAGAAGGTATATTAGTAGGTATTTCATCTGGCGCAGCGGTTGTTGCGGCGAAACGTATTGCTGAAAAGCCTGAAAATGCAGATAAAAATATAGTGGTTATTTTACCAAGTGCCACTGAGCGTTATTTATCAAGCCCCATGTTTGATGAAGAGTTTAGTGAACAAGAGCTCGTACAATAAGTATTTTGTTTGAAAAAAGGATGCTCTTAGCATCCTTTTTTATTACTTATTTATTCACCCCCCTTTACATCCGTGCAATAAAGCCACACACTTTGTAAAGAATGAATAAATTATATTGATGATGAAAAAACTAACCTCTTTTTTAAGCTTAACTTTTTGCCTATTTATTATTAGCTGCACTGAAGAAGTTGCCCAAGTTAATAGCACGCCGGGCGATGCTGCAACGGCTTATTTTGACGCGCTTTATAATCAAAAAAATCTGCATAAAGCCAGCACTATAGCAACCCCAAACCTTGCCCGCATTATGAAATCATATGGTACTGCTAAGCAATTTTCTCGCACCTTATTAAACATGCAATATGATCAAGTGGTTATAGAAGTTGATATGTCTAATATGAGCTTACGGGAGCAATATGGCGACTCGGCTAAAATTAATCTTATATTCACCGGCACTCTAAATGGTAAAAAAATTGATGATATGCGCAGCGTTAAAATGCGTCATAAAAAAGGCCTATGGTATATAGATAAAATAGTGACCGATCCTTACGCTCGTTAACTTAAATGAATTAAACGCAAAAAGGCCTTACATTTGTAAGGCCTTTTTCGTTTTAGTTATTACTTAAAGCACTGCGTTATAGCTCACCAGGTTGAAAGTTATCAACTGCTATGGCTTGCTTTCTTAATTTATTAGCATGATGCATTGCATCGGCATCGGTTTGCTTTAATAAATCGTTTTCAAGCGCATAATTAATCGCCCCCTCAATATCAAGCGTAGCGGGCACCTTCCCTTTACGCTGCCATTGTTTTAGATCTTTAAATTGTGTTTGCATATCATGCATTGCTAAAAATGCACTTTCCATTACACCCGTACCCGCGTTTTCATCCACATAACATAAATGCGTTAAACGGTTTCTAAACACACCTGGTTGAGTCATATGTTTACAAATACTTTGTGCAATGGCATCACTTGGTTTGTGATAATGATTACCGAGTGGGAATACAATACGTTTGAGCACAAAGTTAACCACAGGGTTTGAGAAGTTTTTAAAGAAACCATCAAATGCTTGGCCAATTTCATACAATGACGTTTCTATTGCGTATTTAACAAAGGGTAAGTCGGCTTGTTGACGCCCTTCGTCTTCAAAACGTTTTAGTACGGTTGACGCTAAGTACAAATGGCTTAATACATCACCTAAACGTGCCGATATCATTTCTTTACGTTTAAGTTCTCCGCCTAACATGAGCATGGCTACATCTGTACATATGGCAAGGCCACGGCTCATTCTTGTCAGTTGCTTATAGTAAACTGCTGTTTCGCCACTTACCGGTGCTTTAGCAAAACAACTACGCGTTAAACCATGCACAAGTGCCATGCTGGCGTTGCACGCGGCAAACATAATATGGTCCATTAATAAACCATCAAATTGCTCTAATGCAGCGTCATCATCTTCCATCGCTGCCGCTTCCATTTCTTTTAATACAAACGGATGACAACGTGTGGCACCTTGGCCAAATATCATTAAATTACGGGTTAAAATATTAGCGCCTTCTACCGTAATCGATACTGGGATCCCCATATAGCCATGCGCTAAATAGTTATTTGGACCAACCTGAATGCCTTTACCTGAATGAATATCCATCGCATCGTTCATTACTGTACGACCCATTTCAGTCATATGGTATTTAGCAATAGCGGTAACAACTGAAGGGCTGAGTTTTAAATCAATTGCACCTGCCGTCATTAAACGACACGACTCAAGCGCATAGGTTAAACCACCAATACGTGCAAGTGCTTCTTGTACACCTTCAAATTGACCAATAGACACACCAAACTGTTGGCGCACCATGGCGTAAGCTGAGGTCATTTTAGCGGCTAAATGCCCTGTTGCTGTACTTAATGCTGGCAATGAAATGCCACGCCCTGCACTTAAACACTCAACCAACATGCGCCAACCACGTCCAGCGCCTTGCTGCCCGCCTATAATCCAATCCAGTGGAATAAACACATCTTCACCGTACGTTGTGCCATTCATAAACGCCATATTTAGTGGGTAATGGCGCTCGCCAGTTTCAACTCCAGGGTGATCAGTAGGGATAAGCGCACAGGTAATTCCCAGCTCTTTTTCTCCACCTAATAAACCATCAGGGTCATACATTTTAAAGGCAAGCCCTAAAACCGTTGCCACAGGCGCAAGCGTAATATAACGTTTTGACCAATTTAAACGCAGGCCTAAAACCTCTTCGCCATTATGCTCCCCCATACACACCACGCCTGAGTCAGGAATGCTTCCTGCATCAGATCCGGCTTCTGGACCTGTTAGTGCAAAACAAGGTACATCTTCACCAGTCGCCAACGTAGGCAACCAGCGGTTTTGTTGCTCTGTAGTACCGTAATGTAGCAGTAATTCACCTGGGCCTAAGCTATTAGGTACCATTACGGTAACAGCTGCTGTTAAGCTTTTTGTGGCAATTTTTGACACTATAGTAGAGTTTGCAATCGCAGAAAATTCACGCCCACCAAATTTTTCAGGAATTATTAATGCAAAAAAACCTTCCGATTTTAAGTAATCCCAAACATCTTTTGGTAAGTCTTTATCTTTTTGCACAATTTGATAATCGTCAAGCATAGCCAATAAAGTCTCTACTTGATTATCCATAAAGGCGTTTTCTTTATCACTTAGCTCAGGCTTAGGAAAGCGGTGCAGCTTTTGCCAGTCTGGGTTACCACTAAATAACTCACCATCCCACCAAACATCACCAGCTTCCATTGCCTCGCGCTCGGTTTGTGATAACGGCGGTAATACTTTTTTAAACATTTTAAAGGTAGGTCGACTGATTAAATTGAGGCGAATATTTTTAACTGCAAATATAACCACCACCACGACCAGCAATATAATAAAAAATGTCATGTGCATATTCCTTGATACATTGAATGAAAATAGTGGTTTAATTATGACCGTTCTCAAGTTAAATACAATCATTCTTCAGTCGTAAGTTATGCTTAGTTTATTTAAAAATCACCTCTTTTAACTTTCTGCATAGCTTTAGTTATTATTTTTAACTCAATTACTTACTTTAAAAATACAAAAACCCCGCTTAGTATTAAGCGGGGTTTGTTTTTACTCTTAAGTAAATTAACTATAAGCCTTAATTAAAACTGAAAACGCATGTTAGCAAAGTAAGCATCGTTGCCTGAATCATCAGCATTGTTACCGTAACCAACTTTAATACCTACATTTTCATTAATGAAATGCTGAGCACCAAAGCTGTAAGCATCTTGCTTGTTGTAGTTAGCAAATACAGATGTTGCTTTTGAGAAGTAGTAGTTAGTTTCTGCTACCCATTGGTTTTGGGCATCATCAATGCTCTCGTATTTACCTTCAAACGTTAAGAAGTTACCTTGTTGCAAGTCAATAAAGTATTTAGCTGCTACTGCACGGTAATCAAAGTCGTCATCAGCGGTTACTGTTACACCAATGTAGTCAGTGCTGTTTAGCATGTGGTTGTAAGCTAAATCAAATAACGCAAAATCTTCACCGTTTTTGTTTTCAACTAAAGTTACTTTAGCCAGTAAGTTTGGGTTAAAAAAGAAACCACCTGAAAGCGTGTAAAACTCATTGTGCGAACCAGTATCAAGGTTACTGTAAGATGCACCTACCACAAAGTTGTTAATAAAGTATTCGCCACCAACTGAAGTTACGTCACTAGAGTCGTCGTCAGCGTAGCTGCCATATACATTACTTTGTTTATTTATGTATTCAAACTGATCGTACGGGCCTAATGTTTTTTTAGGCGATAAATAGTAAATAGAATCCACCGCAACGGTATTGTTATTGCTGCTAGTTTCATGCTTAAAGCCTAGGTTACTAATTGACTGATAGCTATCTGCTGCCATTGCAGTGGTTGCAGCGCTAGATAATAAAATACTTGAGATAATAACTGCTAACTTTTTCATTATGATAAATCCCTATTTATATGACTTTTTTATGTCTTAGCTGGGTAGCTGAGATCGAGGGACATGCTAACGCTGTGAAACTGAATGAAAACTTAACTAAGCACTTGTATTCATTAAGTTAATTGTAATGAAGTGTAGGTATGTGTAAGATTAAAGTAATTGCAACACCATGCTAACAACCACTTTAACTAAACTAAGTATTACAGTGCATATTGGCTAATAATACGATAAACATCATTAATATTATCGCCAGACTTAAAGTCTTTACTAATAGGTGTAGAGTCTGAGCCAACCCATATTTTCAGCTCGGCATCTAGATCAAAATGCCCTGCGCTTTCTTTACTAAACTTTGTTATTTTTGAATAAGCTATACTGATCATCTCCATTTTAGAACCAGTAACACCTTGTTTATCTATCAAGATCAATCGCTTGTTAGTAAAAATAAACATATCGCGTATTACTTTATAAGCCTTTTCAACCTGTTCGCCTTCTATTAAGGTATTTAATAATACTTTTTCTAAGTCGGCATCATCTACTTCGCTAGCGTTACCCATTAACCCACTGAATAATCCCATTATAATTTCTCCTGTTTAAAAATTTGATTCTCTAGGGTGTGTCCGTTCACAAGCTGCCTATATTGCCAGTTATGCTGATGGCAAAAGTTAAGCAATGCAATATCAAGCGGTTCACCTGTAGGCTGGTACTCAATTACAAACTCTTTATGTTGGCTCATATATACACGGCTTATACCTGCAATCGATTGCAACTGTTGCTCTACATTTTGATAATTTTCATTAAGCATTAGGGTATAAAAATGTGTATCTGACTTGTTTTCTTTGGTTTGATGCTCGCTTAAAACGCCTTTATCTAAATGCAATACTTGCGAGCAAAGTCGCTCCAGCTCGGTTAAATCGTGCGAGCTTAAAATAAAAGTAGCCTGCTCACTTAAATCAGAAACCAGCTCGCGTACTTCTCTGGCATGAATAGGATCAAGCCCCGCAGTGGCTTCATCAAGCATCACTATTTGCGGCTCACCAATAAGCGCCTGTGCTATGGTTACACGTTTACGCATACCGTGGGATAAGTCCCCTGCACGCTGCTTTGCAATCTCTTTTAGACCAACCAAGTCAAGTACACGTAGCGCCTCAGTTTGGCTTTGCTTAGCGCCCATACCCTGTAGTTTTGCATAAAAGGCAAGTTGCTTGTCTATATTAAAACGAGGGTCAAGCTGCGCGTCTTGCGGTAATGCACTTACTTTATTAAATAAAGCTGCGCTGCCAGGCTTATGCCCTAATATTTCAAGACTGCCTTTACTGGGCGCTATATAGCCGCATAACAAACTAAATAAGGTGGTTTTACCCGCGCCATTTGGCCCAACAAGCGCCACTGGCGCACCTTTATTTATTTCAAAGTTCACATTATTAAGCGCAAGTTTTGCGCCATACGATTTACTCAAACCGCTGCCTGTAATTAATGCTCTCATAGTGAGCTCCTTGCAAAAACACGCTGAGCAACGCTTAGTAATACCGCTGTTTGGATCAGTGGAATAGCCACCGCGCTTAGTAATGGTAAATTTTGTCCAGCTAATAGCTCTATTTGTACACCCGGAAATAAATAATCAAGCATACCTAATGCGGGGATTTGCCACTGCAAAATACCAACAACAATACCGCCTGCCGTAAAATATAAAATTGCCAACACTATAGATAAACGCGATGAGCGAGCAAAGGTATTTATCAACGTCATAAGAGCTACAAATGGGCACAGAGTAACCACTAATATTAAAAATATAGAAAGTGCGCGGGTAAAGCCACCAGCAAGTAAACTAGGATCTCTAAACCCCAGCACAGCGAGCGTAGCCACCAGGGTAATACCTACCAAGCATGCTAATACCGCTAATTGCCCTAAAAAACGGCCAAAGAGTATTTCAAAACGTATTGAACGCAGCGATAAAAAACGAAGTGTGCCACGCTCTCTATCGCCTACCGTTTGGTCGCTGCAAATAAACACACTAAATATCGGAAAGCTATACAAAGCAATCAGCCAATACATAGCAAATTCGGCCTCAGGCCAATCAAGTAATTTACTTAAACCTATGGAGCCAGATATGTCACGGGCAATTTGTTCAAAATCGGGCGCACTTACAATGCCTACCGCTTGCCCTATCGGGTAGCGCAGTATTATTAGCCACACCAATGCAAAGGCAGCTAATGCAATGAGCCCACGTTTAGTTAAAAACATACGTACGAGCTCAAAGCCTGCTATTTGCGTTAGTCGCCCTATGTTTATCGGTAATGGTGTTGCCATTGACTATCCTTAATGACTTTTTGTTTTCAGTATATTTATCCACACTAAGTGTAAATACCTTGAATTACCAGCAAAAAAAAGCTCACTAATGGTGAGCTTTGTAACAATACATTTTAATCTAACAGCATAAATTACATTAAAAATTATAAATGCTGCTTATAAACCTCAAGTGCTTGGCTTAAGTCGTTGATTAAATCGTCTACATCTTCAAGGCCTATATGCAAACGAATAACGGGCCCTAAATCCCAACCTGTATCCGAACGCAGTCCTTTCATGGTTAAATTAGCGGTTACTAAGCTTTCAAAGCCGCCCCACGAAAAACCCATTTTAAAATAGTGTAGGCTATCTAAAAACGCATCTATGGCAGCCTGATCCCCTGCTTTCATTACTATTGAGAACAAACCATTACTGCCATCAAAGTCACGTTTAAAAAATTCATGCCCCGGGCAAGTAGCAAATGCTGGGTGGCGAATATGATCAACAAGCTCATGTTGCTCAAGCCATGTAGCCACTTCTATTGCTGCTTTTTCGTGTTGATTTAAACGCACAGCCATAGTGCGTAAGCCCCTAAGTGCTAAATATGCATCGTCTGCGCTAGTGCATTGCCCGAGTAAATAGGAGTTTTCGCGCAAAGTTAGCCAATACTTTTTATTAGCAACAGCCACGCCCATCATTACATCAGAATGGCCTACTATATATTTAGTAGCTGCTTGAATACTAATATCAACACCGTGCTCAAGCGGACGATAATGCAAACCGTTGCCATAGGTATTATCAAGCATGGTCATTATGTGGTGCTCGTTTGCTACTTTTACCATAGCCGGTACATCTTGAATTTCCATGGTAATAGAGCCCGGCGATTCCAAAAACAATACCTTGGTGTTTGCTTTAATGTAGTCTTTAATTCCCGCGCCTATAGTAGGTGGGTAATACGTAGTGCTAATACCCAGGCCGGCTAGAATTTTATCGCAAAAATCACGAGTAGGTTCGTATACATTATCAACCATTAAAATATGGTCGCCGGTTTTTAAAAACGACAGCAAAGTTTGGCTAATTGCAGCTGCGCCACACGGATAAAGTACACACCCTTCGCCGCCCTCAAGCTCAGTTATCGCCTCTTGCAGCGCAAAGTGGGTAGTTGTGCCTCTACGGCCATAAAATAAGGTTTTGTCACCACATGTTTTAGCGGCTTTTTTTAATTCTGCTACTGAGTCAAATACTATGGTTGATGCACGTTGCACAACCGGATTAACTACACCGTGGGTATAGGCTTTTTTACGTCCTGATGTAACAAGTTGGGTATTTTTATTGCTTTTGCTCGTCATGCTTAATCCTTATTATTTAGCCAGTACTCAATTAAATAGCGAGAAATAGAATCTGTTCTGGGAAGCTTTAAATGCTCCCCTTCGTCATGCCAATTACCAAACTGGCGTAACTCTTCACGACTAAACCACTTAGCATCGTCAAGTTCGTTTTTATCAACATTAATATCTTCTGTAACCGCTTCGGCAAAAAAGCCCAGCATTATTGATGAAGGAAACGGCCAAGGTTGTGATGCAACATAACGTACATTATTTACTTCAATACCCGCCTCTTCTTTTACCTCACGAGCAACTGCTTGCTCGAGTGTTTCACCGGGATCAACAAAGCCCGCTAACGACGAATACATACCGCTCGCCCACGCAGCTTGACGACCTAGTAAACAGCGCTCTACCCCATCGGCAAACACTTTAGTAACCACCATAATTACTGCAGGATCAGTGCGCGGAAAAGTAGGGTGTTTACAGTTTTCGTTTTCGCATACTCGCGAATGCCCGGCTTCTACTAAATGATTTTTACTGCCGCAACGTCCACAAAAACTATGGGTTGCATGCCAATAACATAAGCCGCGTGCAAGTGCCGCTATTGAAGCGTATTTAATGGTTACTTGAGGGCCGTATTGGCGTATGTCAACAAACTGTGCGCCGTCAATTAAAGGATCAAGTATGCTCGTATCTAGCTTAGATACATCAAGAGCAAACACCCCATCTTTTGCATTGTTTAAGCCAACAAAAATAGCATTCGTTAAATCTAAATGGGCAACCTGTTGATACGATAAATAACTAACTTTTGGGGTATCTTTAATAAATAAGGTTTGATTATTTTTAACTAAAACCCACTTACTTTGCGCCGACATATGCGCTTTAAGCCACTCTGGGTCGTTACGAAAATTTGAGCCTCTGTCTAGTGGCATGTTGCTGTAATGAAGCATTTAAATCCTTAGGTACACGTTATGTTTTAAAATTACCATAACCCTTTAGTAAACCCAATTTATTAGCGCGATAAAAAAAGCCTAAAATAGGCTTAATTGCTATATAACACTGCAGTATTAAAAAGTCTCATGTTGCAGGGGCTAATAGCCTATGTGAGTGTTATTTTTTGGCTATTTAGTAAACCTTGATTTAAAGCAAAAATGTATTGTCGATTAAATGAAATTGCTCAGCACTTTGTTTTAATGCCTCTGCGGTTAACCTATCAGCGCCATATACATCACACGGAACATTATATTGGCTTTTTAAATGCCCCAACAATAAAGCAAAGTCGCCATCACCAGAGAGTAAAATAACTTTATCAAGGTTTTTACCATGCTCAAGCATATCAATGGTTATACCCACATCCCAGTCGCCTTTGGCACTGCCATCGCGGCGTTGAATAAATGGCTTAAGTTTTACCTCAAAACCAATTGCACGCAAAATATTTTGAAACTGGCTTTGTTTTTCATCCCCTCGGTAAATTGCATAAGCAAACGCACATTCAATATTATATTGCTGCGCCATAACTCGCCAAAATGCGTTGTAATCAAAGTTTTTTCCGTAACTTTCACGGCAAGTGTAATAAATATTTTGTACATCGACAAAAATACCTACACGGGGTTTGGTATTTTGCAGCTCGTGTTGTGAAGTCATTTAATTTCCTAATCAGGATTTATAGTAATGGCGTGGTGCTATTAAAATAAGTGTACCTTGCATTTTTTATTTAAGTAACCTAAATTGGTTACTTAACTCCATGTAACCAATTTAGGTTACATTTTAAAAAGTAACTATTTCGAGGCTCATATGATTGGTGTGATCAGCGGCGACATTATTAAATCACAAACTATTCCTCAGCAGCAGTACGATGCCATGCTTTATCAGCTAGAGCAAAGCCTAAGAAGTATTACCACACAGCGCACTCATTGGAATATATACCGAGGCGATGCCTTTCAATTACAGTTAAACAACCCAGAGCAATTATTTAAAACCGCTATTTTAGTGTATTTACACTTAAAAGCATCGGGGTATGAACTACGCCAAAGTATGGCTTTAGGGAAAATAGATAATCCGCGCAGCGATATAAAAACCGCAACCGGCTCTGCCTTTACTCTCTCTGGGCAAGGGCTAGATAAAATAGCCAATCAACGCTTTATTATTAATATTGCAGAGCAACAACTCGATGAGAGCTTAAGCCTTAATCTAGCCTTTGTAGATGTGTTACTCACTAAAATTACGCTAAAGCAGGCCAATGCCTTGTATGTGTACTTAACTAAAGCCGACAACAGCCATGCCGCTGTAGCTAAAGAGCTAAAAACAAGCCGGGAGAATGTTACTAAATTGCTTAATTTAGCGCATTACCAACTAATAGAGCGTTTTATTAAATACACTCAGCAATGTATCCAAAAAATAATCGCAGGAAGTAAATAATGGCATTTTCACTCTTACTCGTTGCCCTTATTATTGGCCACCTACTCGCCGATTTTTACTGGCAACCCATGAACTGGGTAAACGACAGAAACACCCGCCACTTTAAAGCAAAAAAACTTTACTACCATGTATTAGTTCACGGCGTGACTAGCGCACTAATTATTACGCTTTGGGAGTATACCTTTGGCTGGCAACAACTGAGTAGCGTATTTCTTGCCACCAGTATTATCGTGATTAGCCACTACTTTATTGATATTGCAAAATCGTACTCTAATAAAGGCGTAGTGCCTTTTTTATTCGACCAAATTGCACATATCATCATTATTATTGCGATAAGTATTTGGCTAACTGACAATCTGCAGTTTACTAACAGTGTAATGGCGCTATTAACCAACTCAAAAGCGCTGTGGGTTATAGCTGGTTACCTCATTATTTTAAATCCCAGTGCCGTATTTATAAGAATGATGTTAGAGCGTATAACCAACCACTTTTCAAGTGATGGTAGCCTGCCCTTAGCTGGACAAAGTATTGGCATGCTTGAAAGAGTACTGATGCTGACGTTTATCTTATTAGATCAGTTTGCAGGGCTAGGGTTTTTAATTGCCGCTAAATCTGTATTTAGATTTGGCGATTTAAGTGCCAGTAAAGATAAAAAGCTCACCGAATATGTAATGCTAGGCACACTACTTAGCGTAAGTGTTACCTTATTTGTAGGATTAGGAATTAATTACTTAATCAGCTAGCCTGTAATAATAGCAAAGCATACACACTAAAAAATCCCCATTAAAAAACGCGCTACTTGTAAAGCAAGTAAGCGCGTTTTTTGTATCAGCGTTTAAAAGTATTATTAATCGTTGTTACTTGGACGACGACGGCGCTGAGTATTACCACCAACAGATTCGCGTTTTGCCCATGGGCTTTGCGCTTTATCATCCGTTTTAGCTACTGGCTTTTTAGAACCGCCTCTGCGCGCACCCGTACCGTTTCCGCCATTATTAGGCTTTTTATTATTTGGCTTGCTGCTGTCAGATTTAGGCTTATTAAATGGCTGATTGGTCTTTTTAGCTTTTTTAGGAGCGATTGGACGCGCATCTAAGTCGCGCTCTGGTACTGGGTTAACCGGCTCAAAACCTTCTTCGGTAGCACGAGGAATAAGCTCACCAATAAAGCGCTCAATGCCGTATAAATCCACTGCATCTTCCGTGGTTACAAACGAAATTGCATGGCCCGATGCACCGGCGCGGCCAGTACGGCCAATTCGATGCACGTAATCTTCGTATACGTTTGGTAAGTCGTAGTTAACAACGTGTGGAAGCTCCACAATATCTAAACCACGGGCAACAATATCGGTTGCAACTAACACACGTACTTCACCGCTTTTAAAACCATCAAGGGCTTTAACACGTGCGCCTTGCGATTTATTGCCATGAATAGCCGCGCCAACAATATCATCGCGCTCTAGTTGTTTAACTAAGCGGTTTGCACCGTGCTTAGTACGGCTAAATACTAATACTTGCTGCCAATCGTTAGTACGAATTAGGTGGCTTAATAACGCTGTTTTACGTGGTTTATCTACCGCGTAAACACACTGAGTAACGCTTTTAGCTGTGGTGTTTTTTGCAGCAACAGAAATTTCAACCGGATCGTTTATCAACCCTTTTGCCAGTGCACGAATTTCGTCAGAAAAGGTTGCCGAAAACATTAAGTTTTGACGTTTTGCAGGCATTTTTGCAATCAGGCGTTTAATATCATGAATAAAGCCCATGTCGAGCATGCGATCAGCTTCGTCAAGAACTAATACTTCAACACTATCAAACTTAACCGCATTTTGATTATGTAAATCGATTAGGCGCCCCGGAGTTGCCACTAAAATATCAACCCCTTTGCGCAAACGCTGCATTTGTGGGTTAATTTTAACGCCACCGTAAACTACAAACGAGCTTACATTTGAATGCTTTGCGTACTCTTCAACATTTTCACTAACTTGCAAAGCAAGCTCACGTGTTGGCGTTAAAATAAGTGCACGCACATGGTTACTTTTAGCTTTAGGACCGCTAGACAAACGCTCAATAAGTGGCAGTGTAAAACCCGCTGTTTTACCTGTTCCTGTTTGCGCTGCTGCCATCACATCACGACGCTCAATAATCGCCGGAATTGCTTGAGCCTGAATTGGCGTTGGCGTTTCATAGCCCTTCTCTAAAACCGCATTAACTAAAGACTGTGATAAACCTAAACCTTCAAAACTCATATAAACTCTCTTTTAAATAAGGCTAAACTAGCCAGTTGCGCGCATTATACCTATAACCTGCAATATTGCATAAAAATATTCACATCCAACTTTTAGTACTCATTTTTTGCTACTATTAACTACCGCTAAAAATAAATTAAAGAGTTACTTATGAGCTTAAAAACCCAAGCAAACCAAATAACTTTAGTTGAGTGTTTACATAATGTAGAGACTAAGCGGGAAGATGAGGCGAAAACATTACTCGCCCTATTTACAAAAGTCACTAATGAGCAAGCCGTTGTATGGGGTAAGGATATTATTGGCTTTGGCCACTACACCTATAAACATAACTCTGGCAGCAGTGAAAAATGGCCACTCACTGGCTTTTCCCCGCGTAAAACCAAGCTATGTATTTATATAATGCCCGGCTTTGAAGATGAGACGATTAAAACCCTACTTAACCAGTTAGGAAAGCACAGTTTAGGTAAAAGCTGTTTATATATTACAAACCTAGCTAAAGTGGATTTAACGATACTCGCGCAGATTATTACAAGGTCACTCAACATTATGCAGCAGCGCTACCCGCAGTTATAAAACGCAAAAAACGGCTAAAAAGCCGTTTTTTTATATCGCGATATTTACTAGTTATTTAACGCCAAGCTCACGTAAACGCTCTTGCAAGTAACTATCAGCAGTATAGCGCTCTGATAACACCACATCTGGGCGAGGGTGTAAAAATAGTGGTAATGAAATACGCGACTTACTAGACGCTTTACCTGTTGGGTTAATTACCCGATGAATTGTTGAAGGGAAATAACCACCCGACGCTTCTTGTAGCATGTCACCAATATTAATGATCAAGCAACCAAAATCAGAAGGAACATCTAACCAACCGCCTTCGGTATTTTTAACTTGTAAACCCGGTTCATTAGAAGCAGGTAATACAGTTAGCAAGTTAATATCGCCATGCGCAGCTGCACGAATAGCACCAGGCTCTTCATCGCCGGTCATTGGTGGGTAATGTAAAATACGCAGCAATGTTTGCTCAGAATTAGCAATCATATCTTTTAAGTCAATCGAAAATTTAGCACGCACATCTGCTGGTGCTTCTGCTTGTACCCAACTTAAAAGCGTTGCTGCAAACTCATTAGCTAAACGATAGTACTCACGTATGTCTGCTTCTAACTGGGCAGGTACACGGCCTTTAGGATAAACATGGAAATACTCTTTAATGTCTTTAACTTTACAGCCTTTTGCCACTTCAGATACCGAAGGCGGAAAATAGCCATCTTGGGTGTCTTTAGAAAATAAAAAGTCCTGCTTTTGATCTGAGTTAAAAAAGTCTTGCCAATTTTTATAAATAGACTCAACTAAAGATTGCGGAATTGGATGGTTTTTTAATACCCCAAAGCCGGTATTTCTTAATGATTCAACAAATTGAGCAGCCGCATTGTCCGCTTTATAATCAACAGTAGGTAATTGCATTGTACATTCCAGTGAATAGGTTGTGAGAGATCATTTACATTATAGAGGTAGATTACTCTATTTAAGCAGCAAAGCCTGTATTATTACCACCGTGAGGATAGACAAACAGCCCTAAAATCATAAGGACATATGTCCGCACCTTGGCTAGGTGAGCAATCGAGTTGATCTTAATCAAATTATAAATAAAGATTGAAATAACATCACTTCGCACCTATCTCTGAACTATGATAGTAATGTTTATTATTTTGTACTTAAATTTAAGTATTAAGGCTTCTCATGCGACAAAAAGTATCTTTTAAAAGTGGTGATTTAAAATTGGCAGGACAACTTGAACTGCCCTCTGGTGAAATTAAATTTTACGCCCTATTCGCACACTGTTTTACCTGTGGCAAAGATATAGCGGCGGCAACACGTATCAGCCGTGCACTCACACAACAAGGGATTGCAGTATTACGCTTTGATTTTACCGGCTTAGGTAATAGCGATGGCGACTTTGCCAATAGTAATTTCTCATCTAATATTCAAGACTTAGTAGCGGCCGCTAATCACCTGCGTGAACATTTTGGTGCGCCGCAGCTACTTATAGGCCACAGCTTAGGTGGAGCAGCAGTGCTGGCCGCTGCAGAGCACATACCAGAAGTATCGGCAATTACTACCATAGGTGCGCCGTCAGATGCACAACACGTAGCACACAACTTTAAAGCCCACCTAGATGAAATTAACGCAGCTGGCGAAGCTAAAGTAAATTTAGCGGGCCGCGAGTTCACTATTAAAAAACAATTTATAGACGATATAGCTAAGTACGATAAAAGCCACATAAGTAAACTTAAGCGCGCATTATTAGTAATGCACTCCCCTATTGACGCGACTGTAAATATTAGCGAAGCCGAAAAAATTTACGCATCAGCTAAGCACCCTAAAAGCTTTATTAGCCTAGATAACGCCGATCACTTACTTACTAATAAAAACGATGCCGACTACGCAGCAGATATTATTGCCACCTGGGCCAATCGTTATGTAAATTACGATAAAACTAAATATACGGCTAAATTAAATAATGGCAGCGTATTAGTAGAAGAAAAAGACCATGTATTTACTCAGCACGTAAGCACCAAAGAGCATACCTGGCTTGCCGATGAGCCACTAAAAGCAGGTGGCCATAACTTAGGCCCAGATCCGTATGAGCATTTACTCGCGGGGCTTGGCGCGTGTACCTCTATGACACTGCGCATGTATGCGAGCCATAAAAAATTACCGTTGGAGCATGTCAAAGTTGAGCTTGAGCACACTCGCGATTATAAAAAACAAGACGGTGACGCAGAGCAAACCCAAGGTGTTGAAGCTATTACGCGTAAAATCACCTTAACGGGCGATTTAACCCCCGAGCAACGCGCGCGCTTACTCGAAATAGCTAATAAATGCCCAGTGCATAAAACCCTGCACAATAACCCACTGGTGATAAGTGAATTGGTAGAGTAACGTATAATAATTTTAATTCTGTATATAAAATAGCGCAGTTAAAGCTGCGCTATTTTTTCATCTTGTTAAGCTAAATAATTAATTATTTTAAATGTGTGCGATAATAACCGTCATTGTTCCAATATTTTTAGCAAAAGAATCCATCCATGAAATCATATAACACCATTGCAGAACGAATTGAAATTTTACAAAGCCGAATCGAAGCCTATAAAGACGAAATTGAAGTATTAAAAGCTGAACCTAAAAGTGATAACGAACGCATTATTTTTAAGTTTATTGAAACCGGCAGCACGGGTAAAACCAAAGACTATGTACGTGGTTTAGGCATTAAATCGTCTCGCGATAGCTTATATTCGTCGGGTGATGTAACTAAGCTAATTAAGGATGGCGCAACCGATATTTCGCCAGCGTTGCTTGAAATAGCCAGAGTGCTTGCAAGTGCACGTAATAAAAATGGCCCTAGCTGTTAAAAAAGCTTAATTAGCCGTGTAATAACGGCTAATCCACCAGCTCCACACCTAATCCGCTGAGTAAATTCAACGCTTCAAAACGCTCAAATTTAGCCTTGGTTATTTGGTTGCTATTTAAATCGATATTAAATTGCGTGGCACCAACAAAGTCGCACTGGCTTAAATTAGTTTGAAAAAACTCGCTATCACGAAAATCAGTACCGCTAAATTTACTCTTAGCTAAATTTGCGTGCCTAAAGTCTACATTTTTTGCAAAGCAATCTGTTAGTTTAAGTGCTTTTAGAGTTAGTTCAAAAAAAGAACTGTGGCTAAGCTCACAGTGACTAAAACTCACAGCAGCATTAACACTAAGCTGCGGCCAGTTTATATCACTCCACTGTATACTGTTTAATTTACAATGACTAAAGTCAACATTTTCGAGTGAGCTATAACCCCATTTTAGTGATGCTAAATTGCATTTTTTAAAGCTGCATTCTATAAAACGGCAGTGTTTAAATTGGCCATTTGAAAAGTCGCAATCTGTAAAAGTACAGTCTTCAAACTCTATATTCTCAAAAACCTGCTCTGTCAGTGCTAATGCTGTAAATTGTTGATCAAAATAGTGATTATTATTTTCTATAGACACGGCCTGAATATTACCTTAACGCGCAAATTGAGCTTTTTTAGGGAGATCTTTTTTCAGTGCGAGTATCGCTATAAATATTAAACCCAGAGGTAAAATTAGCGATAAACAGCCACCAACAAAAGCAATGACACCTGGATTAGTACTTTTTCGTTTACCTAATTTATAACTAATAAAAGCAAAAATAGGCACTAATAAAAGTATAAAAAAAGCGATAAACTCGCCAAAAAGAGTGATGTTAACTGACATAAGAATTCCTTTTCATCTGTATGATTATTGCAGTACTAAATTTAACCATAAAAAAACCCTTAAGCCTACACTTAAGGGTTTAATTTTTAATTATCTAACGCATATTTACAAAACACTGTAAAATAATTTACTCTGCGCTTAGTACCGCTTTTTCTACTACGCTAATTGCAAGTTCTGCTAACGAATCAGCATTAGGCTTACTTGGCGCATTAGTTAATAAACACGACGCCTGCGTAGTTTTAGGGAACGCAATAACGTCACGGATGTTATCAGTACCACAAAGCAACATAGCTAAACGGTCAAGGCCAAAAGCTAAACCAGCATGTGGTGGCGTACCGTATTTAAGTGCGTCAAGCAAAAAGCCAAACTTGTCTTGTTGCTCTTGCTCATTAATACCTAAAATTCTAAACGCAGCTTCTTGCATATCAGCATTATGAATACGTACCGAACCGCCACCTATTTCGTAGCCGTTTAATACCATATCGTACGCATCTGAAATAGCAGCCGCAGGGTTTGCTTCAAGTTCACTTGCGCTCATGTCTTTTGGCGCAGTAAATGGATGATGTACAGCGTGCAGCGTACCTTCGTCATCTTCTTCAAACATTGGGAAGTCTACAACCCAAAGTGGTGCCCAGCTATCAAGGTTAGTGATTTCTAAATCAATACCAATTTTAACGCGCAGTGCGCCCATTGCTTCATTTACTGTGTTGCGCTTATCGGCACCAAATAAAATAATATCGCCCGACTGTGCATTAGTACGCTCAAGTAACTGAGTAATTACATCTGCAGTTAAAAATTTAGCTACTGGTGACTGCACGCCTTCTGCGCCCGCAGTGTGATCGTTTACTTTCATCCACGCCATGCCTTTAGCGCCGTAAATACCAATAAACTTAGTGTAATCGTCAAGTTGTTTACGCGAAAGCTTAGCACCACCTGGTACAGTTAATACCGCAACACGGCCTTTTTCGTCATTTGCAGGGCCTGAGAAAACATTAAACTCTACGTCTTTAACTAAATCGGCAATATCAACAAGCTTCATTGGATTACGTAAATCAGGCTTATCTGAACCGTATAAGCTCATTGCTTCGCTGTAAGGCATAATTGGAAAATCGCCTAAATCTACATTTAACAATGTTTGCCACATTTCGCGGATCATTTTTTCAGTCATACCACGTACTTGATCAGAGCTCATGAACGAGGTTTCAATATCTATTTGAGTAAACTCAGGTTGGCGATCGGCACGTAAATCTTCATCACGGAAACATTTTACAATTTGGTAGTAACGGTCAAAACCCGACATCATCAACAATTGCTTAAATAACTGCGGCGACTGCGGTAATGCGTAAAAACTACCTTTGTGAACACGACTCGGTACTAAGTAATCGCGCGCGCCCTCTGGCGTTGCTTTGGTAAGTACGGGTGTTTCTATGTCTAAAAAGCCGTTTTCATCTAAAAAACGACGCACAAAGCTGCTTGCTTTAGCGCGTAACTTAATGCGGTCGCTCATTTCTAATCGACGTAGGTCTAGGTAGCGGTATTTTAAACGACGCTCTTCAGAGTTCACTTGGTTAAAATCAAGTGGTAATGGCTCTGAGCGGTTAATAATATTAAGCTCAGTGCCTAAAATTTCGATTTCGCCTGTAGGCATGTCTTTATTTACTTGGCTATCTGGGCGTGCACGTACAATACCTTTTAACTGCACACAAAATTCTTGGCGAAGCGTGTTAGCTGAACTCATCAACTCTTCAATGTCAGAATCGAATACAACTTGTACTAAACCTTCTCTATCGCGTAAATCGACAAAGATAAGTCCACCAAGGTCACGTCGTTTGTTGATCCAGCCACATAGTTCAACTTCTTGATCTACGTGAGTTTTATTTAGCTGTCCGCAGTATATAGAGCGCATAGTTTTCCTGTCAGATAAAAGGCGTGCAACGGTCAAAAAACATTCGTTTTAAGTAGGGTAAATCTTTTTTATAAATACGAATATAAAAATAACACCGCTTGCAATTCAAAATAATCAAATTAAGCCCTGCATTATACGCAAGTGATATGAAGATACTAGGGCGGGTGTCGTTTTTTGCATCGGATTTAAAGCAGCATATTTTATTATTTGATACACTATAGCTACTTTATAATTAGGCGTTAGTTTGTATGCTATATATTGGGTGCCCACAGTGGTCAAGAAATGCGTGGAAAGGCAATTTATTTTCGAGCCAATGTAAAAATACCGATATGCTAAGCCAATACGCGCAACATTTTAACTCTGTAGAGGGAAATACCAGCTTTTACGCCGATCCATCCCCAAGTACTCTTTTACGCTGGGCAAACAGTGTACCCGACGATTTTAAATTTACCTTTAAGTTTCATCGGCGCTTTAGCCATGAGCTAAAGCTGACTAATGTACACAACGAGCTAACCGCTTGGCTTAACTTATTTGCACCAATTTTAGAGAAAACTGGGCAAATTATGCTGCAACTGCCAAGTGCCTTTGGCCCTAATGATTTACCCAAGTTAGCGCAATTTATTAGTCTATTACCCAAAGAGCTAAACTTTGGGGTAGAAGTTCGCCATCCGGCATTTTTTCAAAAGGGTGAAGCCGAAATAGCGCTTAATCAATTATTAATGGCAAATAACATAAACCGTATAGCCATGGATACCCGCGCCCTATTTGCAGTTAAAGCGAATACAGAAGCGCTGATTGATGCACAACAAAAAAAGCCGCATCTGCCCGTGCATGCTATTGCTACAAGTGAGCAACCCATGGCACGTTTTGTTATTGCTAATTTACAAAGTGAATATAAAACCTTTTATAAGCCTTGGCTTAGTAAAGTAAAACAGTGGCTTGATGAAGGAAAAACGCCCTATGTATTTTTTCATACCGCAGACAACCGAGAAGCACCATTATTAGCAAGGCAGTTTTGTAAGGACCTAAGTTATAACCACAAGGTACTAAATCCATTTAGCGGCGAGGCAGAAGCCCACCAGCAAGCACTGTTTTAAATAACCACTTACAACAAATCAAATGATAGAACTTAGAGAGCAACATGAGTGAATACGCACGTTATTTTACCGGCTACCCTGCAAACATTGTTGAGCAAGTATTAAATCTAATCAGTAATGATAAAGTAAGTAACTACTTACTTAAAAAGTATCCGCAGGCACATAATATTACCAGCGACAAAGCACTTTTTAGCTACGCCACAGAGCTTAAAAAACAGTATTTAAAAAATGCCCCGCCGTTTGGTCGCGCCGCATTTAAAAAGCAAGGCGACATGGTCACTAATGCACTTGGCACGCACACCTATCGTATGCAAGGTAAAACTCGCAAGCACGATTTGGCCATCAACAGTGATTTACTGCGCGCTCCCGAGCCGTTATTAAAAGCCTTAGTTGTACACGAGCTCGCTCATTTTAAAGAAAAAGACCATAACAAAAGTTTTTATAAACTTTGTTGTCACATGGAGCCAAGTTACCACCAGCTAGAGCTTGATTTACGCATTTTTTGCGTGGCTGTAGAGCAAGGCAATAATCCTTACTTAAAATGAGCTAATTAAATTGCCGTAAACGCGCTAGTAAATGCACATTAGCTAAGGCAAAACTGTAAATTTAGTTAAACCTATAAGTTGCCCCGATTCTGTTACTACTTGCACCTGCCATTTACCGACAGAATCAGTTGGGAAATTTACTTTATGGGTCCACGCTCTATAACCTTGCTCTCGCCCACCACTTATATTTAGTGTGATCCGATCTACTTCTTTATTGTTGTATAGCCACACATGAAATATCTTTTCATTTAATCCTCTGGGCGCTTTAACAGCAGTCCACGTATATAACCCCTGATGATGTAGTGAATAAGAGTCTAATTGCTTAATATTACCAATAGGTTGGCGTTGCTCTAAATCAACCTCGTGCGATAAAGTAATATCGGTTAAGCGCAAAGCCGCTGGCGGCACCCAGCTACGTAGTTGCCATAAGCCAGCACTTAATATACACAAAATCACTACCAATAAAGGAAATCGCCACCAGCGGGTATTAGGCATTAAGTTGCCTAAACTGGGGAGGGTAAAAATAACAGCAGTAACCAAAGCAATTGCTAAGCTTTGGCTAGTGGTTACATTAAATAAAATAGGCAAAGTAACCAATATAACTACAAACAATGCAAAGTTATGAAACACCGCAAATAACATGCGATTTTTTGCTAACTTTTTATAATACAAAGGATCAATTACCGATATGACTGCACACATTATCATTAGCGCGGTAAAAATAGCTTGCGGGTGATCCCACTGCGTTACCGCTAAAAAAAATGGCAAAGCAAAAAACAGGCTTTCTTGTTGCACCATTTGTAAAGCAAAGCGCATAAAGTTGGGCGATACCGCGACACCAAATCTTTGCTCTACTTTATCGCGCAACCAGTTATCAATAATTAACCATACCCAGCTCACTAGCAAAAATATGGCAATAAATTGCGAAAACGATTCTTTTCGCTCAACTAACACATAACTTGCCACACCAGAGCAAAATGCTATTACCGCTAATAACCCCGGCCGCTGTTGCATTGCGATTATAAATTTTGTTATTAAACTTTTAAAATAGTCCATCTAATTTTGGGTCCGTACAAGTGTGCATGCTAAAGCGCTTAAAAAACATAAGCGCTTTATCTTAAAGAAATTACCTGAACAACACATAAATAGCATAAAACCCCTTAGCTTATTAACAATATAATAATCGGTAGTAATATTAAGTGATGACTATTTTGGTTGTTTTAAATGGGTGCGCGAAATCTCTTCATTTACCCAGTGTAATAATTGTTTTATTGCTTTAGATAACACCTGATTTTGCCGCACTATATAACCTAAACTGGTGGTTGGGAATTGCGGTAAAGCCGTTACTGTGGTGGTTAAATTAGCTTTAGAGCGCAGCGAAAACTCAGGAACAATTGCCACGCCAAAACCAGCTTCTGCCCAATCAATTTGTGCATCAACACTGCCCACTTCCATAACCCGATAACTCGGTAAATTTAAAGACGGTAGCGCATTATCTAATAACTCTCGGGTGCGGGTATCGTGGCCTAATAAAATTAATGTTGGCGGCTCAGTGAGTACCATACTTTCATCGTTTTTTGCTTGCTGCCAGAACGCTAAATTATTTCCCAGCGCACACCACTTTATCTGTTGGAGTTCACTAAAATGCAGTGGCTCACTTTCTTTTTGAGCAATAACAAAGCCTAAATCGGCTTCTGCACTTTTAACCAGCGCCGATGCCTGTGACGAGGTGGTATTTAGCAAGGTAAAATCAATCCCCGGGAACTGGGTTTTAAACAGCTGAAAAGGCTCTATGAGTAACAAGCGAGAAATAATATCACTGGCTGCAATGGTTAGTGTGCCTTGGCTTAAGTTATTTATTGCATTTAGATCAGACTGACATACCTTCAATTCCCATAAGGTTTTTTGCCCCGACTGTAATAAACGCAAACCCGCTTGGGTTAAACAAAAGGGGTTACGCTCGATTAACTTTACCCGCGTCATTTTTTCTAACTGCTTAATATGCAAGCTCACATTAGGTTGCGTCATGTGCAGTGCACTTGCCGTTTTACCAAAGTGCTTTAGCTCTGCTAATGTAACAAAGGTTTTTAACCAATGAATATCTAACATCTCACTTCCTTAATATTGCACACGCCATATGGAATCCTTATTGATATCATAATTATAATTAATTTCTCTTATTTTAACAGCCCGCATATCATATCAGCTTGTTCAATTTGGAGATTAAATTATGCCGTCAATTGTTGTTGTAGGTGCAAACTGGGGTGATGAAGGCAAAGGCCGCATCGTAGATTTTTTAGCTGAGAACGCATCAGCAAGCATTCGCTTTCAAGGTGGTAATAACGCCGGTCATACCGTTGTGAATGATTTTGGCACCTTTAAACTACACCAATTACCTAGCGGTATTTTTAATCCTGATTGCATAGCGGTACTTGGCCCTGGCATGGTAATAAGCCCTAGCGCCTTAAGTGAAGAAATAACCGAAGTTAAAGCCGCTGGCGTTAATGTAAAGCTGTGTATTTCTGATCGTGCCACTTTATGTCTGCCTTTACATGCCCTTGAAGACACCCTTGAAGAATTACGTTTAGGCGACGCTGCTTACGGCTCGACTCGCCAAGGTATTTCGCCAGCGTATGGCGACCGAGTAATGAAAAAAGGCATTTTAGTGGGTTGGTTAAATCAGCCTGACGTTTTACTAGAGCGTATTCAATTTATGCTTGATTGGAAAATGCCACAGCTAAAAGCCTTATATCCAAGTTGTGATTTTTCGCAAACAGCTGAAGAAATGACGCAGTGGTTACTCGATGTTACCGCGCCTTGGCGTGCATTTATTTGTAATGTAACAGAGCCGTTAAAAGCACTACAAAAACAAAATGCTAATTTATTATTTGAAGCTCAGTTAGGTGCAGGTCGCGATTTAGTCTATGGCGAATACCCTTACACTACCTCTTCAAACGTAACGGCCGCTTATGCAGGCATAGGCAGCGGTTTACCAGCGCTTCGTCCTGAACGTGTTGTTGCGGTAGCAAAGTCGTTTAGCTCATCAGTAGGTACGGGTACTTTAGTTACTGCAATGGAAGAGCAAGACAATTTTCGTGAAAGCGCTAACGAATATGGCGCAGTAACTGGCCGCCCACGGGACATGGGCTACTTTGACGCAGTTGCCACGCGCAATGGTGTTGAGCTACAAGCTGCAACCGAAATTGCTTTAACCAAAATTGATTGTTTATCGGGTATGAAAGATTTAAAAATCTGTGTTGCCTATGACGGCGATCATAGCGAAAACCCAATTTGGCCACAAACAGCTGCATTAAGCCCTGTATATGAAAATATGCAACCTTGGGATGAAGACATTACCGGTTGTCGTACCTTCGACAGTCTACCAATTGCAGCGCAACAATACGTTGAGCGCATTGAAGCGTTAATGGGCGTACCAATAACTATGGTGTCTGTTGGCCCTGAGCGCGAACAGATGATTATTCGCTAAATAGCGCTATTGTGTTTAAATAACTGTTGGGTTTGCATGTAACCCAACAGTTATTAATAAAGGTCACACTGCGCGTGGCTGATTTTATGACCTTAACCACATAATTATTTTAACTTATTCTTACAGCCCTAGCCCTGCCATAAAGTCGTCATCATCACTATCTTCTGCTTCTTTTTCAGCTTTAGCCTTGGCTTTTTCTGCTTTTTGTTTTGCTTCGTTTTCGATGATGTCGTCGGGATCTATTGCTTCGACAATGTCAAAGTCGTGTAATTTAATAAACTCAGTTTTATCCATTGCCAGCTCTAAATAAAATATATTTTGCTTACTGGTGGTAAACGTTACGCGGCGCGCTTGTGGGCGATCCATTGTGGTATCTACAGAAATTTGTACTTGTTTATTAATTGCCATCATTTTTGGCTGATTTTGGGTAATAGAGGTATGTAATTGCTCGCGTACTTTAGAGGTAAAGTCACCAACTATTTGGTTCATTAGCTCGCCTAACACATTTGATACATCGTCAGATAAATGACTATGTGCTATTTCTTCCTCGGGCATACCCATGTTGCGCATGTAATCGCCATAAATTTCCATTGCCGCTTGCGATGTGAAATTAGTAATTACTAGGCCAGTAAAGCCACCATCAAATAACACAAAACAGCCAATATCTGGGCGCATACAAGTACGAGTAATTTTTTGCACCATAGCGGAGTAACTAACACTATTGCCACTGGCCGATGTGAGTACCCCTGTAACCGAGTGACAAAGGGTTGCCAATATATCATCGGTGCTAATAACTTTACTTTTGCTCATTTAATAGTCTCATTTATACTTATTTTTCATTATTCTAGCCAAGCTACTTAATTTATCACTGACTATCCAGCATAAAATGTTAAAATAGCGCCATTATTTTCAAAGAGACTGGCTTCGTGACCATTAAAGACAGTATTTATGCCTCTGAGCAACAAGTTAAAGACTTTAGTTTTGATCAAAACGTAGTCGAAGTTTTTCCTGATATGATCCAGCGCTCTGTGCCGGGTTACGCCACTATAGTAAGTACTATGGGTAAACTTGCCGGTGAGTATGCGCAAAGTAACTCTAACCTTTACGATTTAGGCTGCTCGCTGGGCGCGGTTACATTAAGTATGCGCCGTAATATTCGCACCGATAACTGCCATATTATTGCAGTCGATAACTCACAAGCTATGGTTGAGCGTTGTAAGGTACATTTACAAGGCTTTAAGTCAGAAGTACCGGTTACCGTTACTTTAGGCGACATTAACGAGCTTGAAATTCAAAATGCTTCAGTGGTGGCAATGAACTTTACGCTGCAGTTTATTCCGCATGCACAGCGCCAAGCAGTCCTTGAAAAAATATACGCCAACTTAAAACCCGGCGGTGTATTGCTGCTGAGCGAAAAAATAAAAGCCGAAAACGAGCTGTGCGATAATTTACTAATTGACCTACACCACGACTTTAAACGCCATAATGGGTATTCGGAGCTTGAAATAAGTCAAAAGCGCACCGCTATTGAAAACGTAATGCGCCCAGATACGCTAAGCACGCACTTTACCCGCTTAAAAGACATTGGCTTTAGCCAAACTCAGGCGTGGTACCAATGTTTTAATTTTTGCTCAATGATCGCAATTAAATAAAGAGAGTAAGTAATTTATGTCTCAATGGTTTAACCAATTTTACGCTGCTATTGCACAAAGCCCACTTAGTCACTGGCTAGAAACTCTGCCTGCGCAATTAAAACACTGGCAGTTAGAGGCAAGTCATGGCGACTTACCACAGTGGCAAAAAGTGCTTAAAAATTTACCTGAGGTTAAAACTCAACATGTTGATATTACTACTCAGGTAAAAATTGGCACTCCGGGTGAAATGACCGATGGTGAGCAAAAACAAACCCTACATTTGTTAAAGCGCATGATGCCATGGCGCAAAGGCCCATTTAGTGTTCACGGTATTGAAATAGATACAGAGTGGCGCAGCGATTGGAAATGGGATCGCCTGCTTCCACATATTGAGCCACTCAAAGGCCGCACAGTGTTAGATATTGGCTGCGGCTCGGGCTATCATTTATGGCGTATGCGTGGTGAAGGCGCTCAGTTTGTAGTAGGCATTGACCCTTCAGACTTATTTTTGTGTCAATTTCAAGCTATAAAACACTTTAATCCCGACGAAAACGTACACTTATTACCACTGGGTGTTGAGGCACTACCCGAGTTAAAAGCATTTGATACGGTATTTTCGATGGGGGTACTTTATCACCGTCGCTCGCCTATCGACTTTTTAGCGCAATTAAAAGCACAACTGCGCCCCGGTGGCGAGCTGGTACTAGAAACCTTAGTCATTGAAGGCGACGAAAATACAGTGCTTGTACCCACTGATCGCTATGCAAAAATGCGTAATGTATGGTTTATTCCAAGCACTGCGGCATTAAAACTGTGGATGGAGCGCGTGGGCTTTAAAAACGTACAAATTAAAGACTGCGCAATTACTACGCTAGATGAGCAACGCAAAACAGCTTGGATGGAAAACGAATCGTTAGTCGACTTTTTAGATCCAAACGACACCAGTAAAACCATTGAAGGTTACCCAGCACCACTACGTGCTATTTTAACTGCTAAAGCATAGCGTTAACGGCAACATCAGCAAACAATAAAAAACGCCTACGGGCGTTTTTTTGTTTATTTAGCCAGCAATTAGCGGACAAGTGTCCTGTTAATTATTTCAATACTATATTTACGCTAGCCGCGGTTACGCAATTGTTGTAAAATACGCGCGTTTCTAAGCAACCCAAAACAACTATTTTGAGGAAAACCTGTGAGCGAACAAAAACAGTCTCTAAGCTATAAAGACGCGGGCGTAGATATCGACGCTGGTAATGCACTTGTTGAGCGTATTAAAGGTGTGGTTAAAAAAACTCGTCGTCCTGAAGTAATGGGCGGTATTGGTGGTTTTGGCGCACTTTGCGAAATTCCAGCAGGTTATAAGCAACCAGTATTAGTTGCCGGCACTGATGGTGTGGGTACTAAGTTACGTTTAGCTATCGATCTTAAAAAGCACGACACTGTCGGTATCGACTTGGTCGCTATGTGTGTAAACGATTTAATTGTTCAAGGTGCTGAACCGCTGTTTTTCCTAGATTACTATGCAACAGGTAAGCTAGACGTAGACACTGCCGCAGACGTAGTAACCGGCATTGGTAAAGGCTGTGAAATTTCTGGCTGTGCCCTTATTGGTGGCGAAACCGCAGAAATGCCTGGTATGTACGACGGCGAAGACTACGATATGGCTGGTTTTTGTACCGGTGTTGTAGAAAAATCAAAAATTATTGATGGCACTAAAGTAGCCGCGGGCGATCAACTTATTGCCCTTGCTTCAAGTGGTCCGCATTCAAATGGTTTCTCGCTAATTCGCAAAGTACTTGAAGTATCTAACGCAGATACAAGCGCTGATTTTGAAGGCAAAACATTAGGCGAAACATTGCTTGAACCTACTCGCATTTACGTTAAACCACTGCTTGAGTTATTCAAGCACGTTGACGTACACGCGCTTTCGCACATTACCGGTGGCGGCTTTTGGGAAAATATCCCACGCGTATTACCTGCCTCTGCAAAAGCAGTAGTAAAAGGCGATAGCTGGCAGTGGCCACCTATTTTTAACTGGTTACAAGAAAACGGTAACATTACTACGCATGAAATGTACCGCACATTTAACTGTGGTGTAGGCATGGTATTAGTTGTTCCAGCCGACAAACTTGAGCAAAGTTTAAGCATGCTAAAAGACTTGGGCGAAAACGCATGGCACCTTGGTGAAATTCAAGACGCAGCGCCTGGCGAAGAGCAAGTTGAAATTGTAGGTGGTGCTAAGTAATGGCACCCACTCGTCTTGTAGTTTTAATCTCAGGCGGTGGCTCTAATTTACAAGCCATTATTGATGCCTGTGAAAGTGGCGAGATAAATGCGCAAATAGCGGCTGTTATTAGTAACAAAGCAGACGCTTATGGCCTTGAACGTGCTAAGCAAGCAGGCATTGCTACACAAGTGCTGAGTCATAAAGATTTTGACTCGCGCGAGGCCTACGATACACAGTTAATGAGCATCATTGACTCTTTTATACCGAATCTAGTTGTATTAGCTGGGTTTATGCGTATTCTTACTCCTAACTTGGTGCAAAAATATATTGGAAAAATGTTGAACATTCATCCATCTTTGTTGCCTAAGTACCAGGGGCTGAATACCCACCAAAGAGCAATTGATGCAAATGATGATGTTCATGGCGTAAGTGTTCATTTTGTAACTGAAGAGCTAGACGGAGGTCCGGTTATACTTCAGGCAAAAGTACCTGTACTCAAGGATGATACAGCAGACACACTAGCAAAACGCGTGCACGAACAAGAGCATATAATTTATCCTTTGGTGGTCAAGTGGTTCAGTGAACACAGACTAACTATGGAAGCAGATTATGCAGTTCTTGACGAAACAAAACTTCCTGCACACGGCGCGCAGTACCCACAATAAAAAAATAAGTGCCCTGCTATTATGTGTGGGCACTTTACTTCCAACTAGCCTTATTGCCGGCGAATTGACACAGTACGAAGCTAAGTATGATATTTTACGCAAAGGTAAAAATCATGGTGAAGCCGTGCGTGAACTCAAAAAGATAAGTGACGATAACTACGAGTTAACCTATCACAGCAATATTGAGTGGATGATTTTTTCTGACTCACGCCAGGAAACCTCTAAATTTACCTTTAAAGATGGCAAAGTGAGCCCGCATCATTATTCAATGATCCGTACTGGCACTGGTCCTGATAAAGATTACAATATTGATTTTGACGCACAAAAAAAAGTCGTTAACAGTAGCCGCAGCGAATACCCGCTTGAGTGCGAATGGACTGATGACTTTCAAGATGCTATTTCGTATCAGGTACAAGTGCGCGAAGGTTTGAAAAAAGGCGAAACCAGTTTTTCATTCCCGTTAATCGATAAAAAAGGTAATCGCCGCGACTACAATTTTGAAGTTGTTGCAACAGAGATGATTTCATTACCTATCGGCAACGTAGAAGCAATTAAAGTAAAACGCTTATACGATAATGACAAACGCCAAGCACTTGCTTGGTTTGCACCAGAAATGGATTACATGTTAGTGCGTATGTGGAAAGGTGAAAAAGGAATGGAACAATTTGAAGTGCAAATAAACTCATTTACCGTGACAACACCTGTCATTGCCCCACCTGCTGATATTAAAAAAGTAACAAGCCCAGAGTAAGCAATTATTTTTAGCTACAAATGGCTTTATTACTATTAGTTTATATCTTTATTACTATTAGTTTATATAAAGCGCGATGCAAATCGCGCTTTTTTTATACGTTTTTTCGCGATTAAATCTAAAAGTTAAGCTTTATTATGCTTCACTTTGCTGCTGCGCAGAAGCTGGCAAGCCAAAAACTCGATCGAACGCCCATGTAAAAACAATTGCATAAACAAAAAAGAATATAAAAAATCCAAGGTTCGCTATAAACGCACTAAGCACTGAAATTTTCAACCACAGCGCCATAACCGGCACTAAAATTAAAACAAGGCCACCTTCAAAGCCAATTCCGTGTAATAAGCGACGATTGAATGAGCGACCTTTTATTGTTTGCTGGGACTCCCAGCGCTCAAATAACGCATTAAATACATAGTTCCAGCTAAGTGCTACGCTGGATAATACAAAAGCGAGGCCTATCGCTGAAGTTGCTGATTTATCAAACATAAAACTTATAATAGGGCCAACAAAAGCAATGGCAAATAATTCATACAACACAGCTTGTAGAATACGGCGTTTTTTAGGAGTCATAATATAATTCCGATAATAAATAATGTACTGAGTCAGCTCAATATAAAAGCCCGCGTCTACTTTACTACGACAGTTGTTTGCCTCTCAACTAAGCGCTAAAGGCAAAAAACAAGCTTAAATCAATTCACCCATCTTAAATAATACAAACTCACCCGGCTGCATTTTTTTCCAGCGCTCGTCGTTAGTCAGTGGTTTTGTTGCTATAACACTAACAATATCGTTGGGCGTGGTTTCTTCGTTAAAATCAACCACCATGTCAGCATCAATCAAGGTCGCTTTTCCAAAGGGCGCACGGCGAGTTATGTAATGTAAGTTATTGGTACAGTAAGCTAAAACAAATACGCCATCGGTCAGCAGCATATTAAAAACGCCCTTTTCACGCAGTGTATGCGAAAGCGTTGCTGCATAACGAAATACCGATGCCATATCCTCTGGCTTATTTGGGTACTTAGTGCGTATTTGATCCAGCAGCCAGCAAAAAGCCAACTCGCTGTCAGTATCGCCAACAGGTCGGTAATGATCAGGCTTTAAATCATGGTAATTAGATAACTGGCCGTTATGCGCATAAGTAATTTCGCGCCCCCACAGTTCACGCGTAAACGGGTGCGTGTTTTCAAGGCATACTTTACCGCGGTTACCTTGGCGAATATGGCTAATAACTGACACACTTTTAATCGGGTATGCTTTAACTAACTTCGCTATTTCTGACTGGTAGCTCGGCTGCGGATCTTTAAAGGTTCTGCAGCCTTTGCCTTCGTAAAATGTAATACCCCACCCATCTCTATGTGGCCCAGTATTACCGCCGCGCTCCAGCAGCCCCGAAAAACTAAAACAAATATCTGTAGGCACATTCGCCGACATGCCAAGCAATTCACACATAAAATAAATAACCTTTAAACCACGTATTAATAAATAACGTTATATTTTTATATTAAGCGTACACTATTTAGTTATGTGTACGGGCGTCTATATTTACTTAAAAAATAACATTTTACTATTAGATTAAATTTTTTTTGTCGCTATGAATGCATAGACTAAAGCTGTAACTTACTTTATTAACGCTGACTCTATTAAATGAGCTGCTTTTTTACGGTTATTTTGATTAAAATTTAACTACGTAAGGTACTTGAAACTTAGCGTTACTAACGCTACTCTAACTAAGGTGGTCTGACCTCTAATAAGGAATTAGCAATGACACTCATATTTACACTCGGTTTAATCGCACTGCTCAGCGCAGCGGTTTACCACAGAGCAAGTTGGAACACCGCACTTGGTGTTTCTATTGCAACATTATTAATTGGTACCTTTGCGGGTGCTTTTGGTTTAATTAGTTGGATAATATTTTTAATTATAGCGGTGCCTCTCTCTGTTACTGGTATTCGCCAGCAATATATTGTTAAGCCTCTTTTTACTATGTTTAAAAAAGTAACGCCTAGCATGTCTGATACTGAAAAGTCAGCCATTGATGCCGGTACGACATGGTGGGAAGCTGATTTATTTTGTGGTAACCCAGATTGGAAAAAGTTACACCAATATCCAGTGCCTAAGCTAACTATTGAAGAACAAGCCTTTATCGATGGCCCTGTTGAAGTAGTGTGTAGTATGCTCGATGACTGGGAAGCAACACACGAACTTACCGATCTTCCTCAAGATGTATGGCAATACCTAAAAGATAACAAATTTTTTGCCATGATCATCAAAAAAGAATATGGCGGTTTACAGTTCTCAGCATTTGCACAGTCGTGCGTACTACAAAAGCTAACCAGTAAATCAACCTTACTTTCGTCAATTGTTGGCGTACCAAACTCATTAGGCCCTGGTGAATTACTCCAGCACTATGGAACAAAAGAGCAAAAAGACCATTACTTACCGCGCCTTGCCAGTGGCCAAGAAATTCCATGTTTTGCATTAACCTCGCCAGAAGCAGGTTCTGATGCAAGCTCAATTCCAGACTACGGTGTAGTGTGTAAAGGACAATGGAAAGGTGAAGAAGTTGTAGGTGTTAGCCTTACATGGAACAAGCGTTATATTACGCTTGCACCTGTGGCTACGGTACTAGGGCTTGCATTTAAATTACAAGATCCTGATGGTTTAATTGGTGATAATAAAGAGCCTGGCATTACCTGTGCACTTATTCCAACCGATACTCCAGGGGTTGAAATTGGTCGTCGCCACTTCCCGCTTAATGTGCCGTTTCAAAATGGTCCTACGCAGGGTAAAGATATATTCGTACCGCTTGATTACATTATTGGTGGGCCAGATATGGCAGGCCAAGGCTGGCGTATGCTGGTTGAGTGTTTATCGGTTGGCCGTGCAATTACATTGCCGTCAAACTCAGCCGGTGGCATTAAAATGATTGCTGTTGCAACCGGTGCCTACAGCCGTATTCGTCGCCAGTTCCGCTTACCTATTGGTAAAATGGAAGGCGTTGAAGAGTCGTTAGCAAAACTTGCTGGTTATGCATATAGCTCTGATGCTGCAGTAAGAATGTCTACCGGTGCGGTAGATTTAGGCGAAAAACCTTCGGTTGTTTCGGCTATTATTAAATACCACCTTACAGAACAAATGCGTGACTCTACCCTGCACGCCATGGACGTACTTGGCGGTAAGGGCATCATGCTTGGGCCAAATAACTATTTAGGCCGTGGTTATCAAGGTGCACCTATTGCGATTACCGTTGAAGGTGCCAACATTTTGACCCGTAATATGATTATTTATGGTCAAGGTGCAATTCGCTGTCACCCGTTTGTACTTACCGAACTAGGTGCGTGCGAAATTGAAGACCGTGAAGAAGCGCTAAACGTATTTGATAAAGCATTAATGGGTCACATTGGCTTTACCATGTCTAACCTTGTGCGCACTAAATGGCTCGCGTTAACGGGTGCTCGTTTTACAAGTGTGCCGTACAAAGACGAAACCGCTGAGTTTTACCGTATAGCGTCGCGCTTTAGTGCATCACTTGCACTTATGTCTGACATTAGCATGGCAGTATTTGGTGGCTCACTAAAACGTAAAGAGCGTATTTCTGCTCGCTTAGGTGACTTACTAAGCTACCTATACTTAGTGTCTGCAACGCTTAAACGTTATAACGACGAAGGCCGTAAAAAAGAAGACTTCCCGTTAGTACAGTGGAGCTGTCAAGATCACCTGTATCATTGTCAACGCGCACTTGCTGATTTAATTAATAACATGCCTTCTGCTCCACTGCGTGGCGTATTAAAAGTATTGTTATTCCCGTTTGGCCGTCCGGTTCGTAAACCTACCGACCAACTTGAACACAAATTAGCGCAAATACTACAAGTACCTAGCGAAACGCGTAATCGTTTGGCAAGCTATGTGTATTTAACAAATGAGCCGCTTAACCTTGTAGGCCGTCAAGAGCAAACGCTTAAAGACGTACTTGAAGTTGAGCCATTATTTGACCGTGTATGTAAAGAAAAAGGCCTTAAACTGCCATTCTTTCAGCTTGATAAAGTAGCGCAAATGGGTCTTGAGGCTGGTATTTTAAGCCAAGCAGAAGCTGACAAGTTAGCCGCTGTAGAACAAGCTCGTTTAGACGTTATAAACGTTGACGACTTTGATCCTGCTGATTTACTCGCTGGTAAAGCAGCTCGTAATAATAAACCTAAAAAAACTGATGCCGCTAAATAAGCCCAGCATCTACTTTTAAGTTATAAAAGCCAGCACATTATGTGCTGGCTTTTTTATGTGTAAGATTTTGATACACTTTTGTTGTACATAAAACCAGCTGCTTATTGCGTTTAAAAACTGTTCAGGTAAAACTGCTATAAATACTTTAACCTAAATTCGGGTTATAAAAACAACAGTGAAGGAACGTAACAATGAAGCAAATTATTAAACTTACAATAATTACATGCGCAGTTACCCTAGCGCTCTCTGGTTGCAGTGAATCAACCAACTCATCCTCATATACAGCCCCGCTAACCAGCTCTAAAGCGCATGTAAAAGAACTGAGCACCTACTCAGCTGAAACATTTTTTGATACCACCTCAATTATGGGGAGTAGCTTTTCACCCCATGGCGATAAAATTTTAGTCAGTAGTGATGAAAGTGGCATTTACAGCCTATATGAGGTTAATGTCCAAACAGGCGGCAAAACTCGCTTAACCGATTTTACCGACAGTACCTACCCTATCCGCTATTTTCCAAATGATGAGCGAGTGTTGTTTACCAAAGACACGGGCGGTAACGAACGCTTTCATATTTATGTACGCGAAACTGACGGCACAGTAAAAGACTTAACCCCAGGGGATGAAACCCGTGCTAGTTTTGCCGGCTTCACTAAAAATGCCAGCCAATTTTTTATTACCAGCAATCAGCGTGATGCTAAGTTTATGGATTTATATCGCGTTAATAGTAAAACCTATAAAGTGACGCCGGTTTATCAAAATACTTTAGGACTAAATGTAGGTGCAATAAGCCCAAATGGTCGTTTTATTGCGCTGTCTAAAAGTAATAGCAACAAAGACAGCGATACCTTTATTTTAGATACTTATACTAAAATACTAAAGCCACAGTTAATTTCAAAATACCATACACCTGCTCAATACAGCCCTGAAACCTTCTCTGCCGATAACAAATACTTATACTACTCTACAGACGCTAAAGGCGAGTTTTCGCAGATGTGGCGTTATGACCTAGCTTCTGGCGAGCACAGCCCAGCTTTAGCCGATGACTGGGACGTAAGCTTTATTTATTTTTCAACGTCGGGGCGCTACCAGGTGAGTGGTGTGAACGCCGATGCCAGCACTAAAGTAACCGTGATCGATACGCAAACGAATAAAGAAATTGCCATGCCTAAGCTACCGGCAGGTAATTTACGGGGTGTGAGCTTTTCAGCTGATGAGCAAAGCATGGCCTTTTATTTAAATTCAGACACTGCACCTAGTAATTTATTTGTATGGCAAGTAGGCAGTAATAACACGCAGCAATTAACTAATACCCTCAGTAAAAAAATTAATCAAAACGATTTAGTGCAAAGCACTATAGTACGCTTTAAGAGCTTTGATGGTTTAGAAATACCAGGTGTTTTATATAAACCCAAGCAAGCGAGTAGCACCAACAAAGTGCCTGCGTTAATTTGGGTGCACGGTGGGCCAGGCGGACAAAGCCGTACCGGTTATAGTGCGATGCAACAGCATTTGGTAAATCATGGTTATGCCATTTTTGCAGTTAATAATCGAGGCAGCTCGGGCTATGGTAAAACCTTTTTTCATTTAGATGATAAAAAGCACGGCACCGATGACCTACAAGATATTGTATACGGCAAAAAACATTTACAGAGCTTAGAGTGGGTCGATACCGATAAAATTGGCATTATGGGTGGTAGCTATGGCGGCTTTATGACCGCGGCAGCCCTTGCCTTTGAACCCGAAGAGTTTAAAGTTGGGATTAATATTTTTGGAGTAACCAACTGGGTACGTACACTTAATTCTATTCCACCTTGGTGGGAGAGCTTTAAAAAGTCGCTGTACGACGAAATGGGCGATCCGGCAACAGACGGTGATCGTCACCGCGCCATTTCACCGTTATTCCACGCTAGAAACATCATCAAGCCACTTATGGTTATTCAAGGCGCTAACGATCCGCGCGTGTTACAAGTTGAAAGTGATGAGCTTGTAGCTGCAGTTAAAGCCAATGGCGTACCAGTTGAGTATGTATTGTTTGACGATGAAGGTCATGGTTTTAGCAAAAAAGAAAATCGGATCACGGCATCAAACGCTTACTTGAAATTTTTAGAGCAGTATTTAAAAGCTGAATAAGTTTGCACTGATTAATTTATGCCTGCATTTTTGTGGGCTTTTTTATGTGCTAAGAAATGTAATTTATGATTTTGATTGTATTCAACTTGTTATTGAGGAAATAACAAGTGGCGGAGTGGACGGGACTCGAACCCGCGACCCCCGGCGTGACAGGCCGGTATTCTAACCAACTGAACTACCACTCCGCAGTGGTATGTGCATGGGGTAATGCACTTACTAATTTTGTTACTGATATCAAATGGCGGAGTGGACGGGACTCGAACCCGCGACCCCCGGCGTGACAGGCCGGTATTCTAACCAACTGAACTACCACTCCGCAGTGGTATGTGCATGGGGTAATGCACTTACTAATTTTGTTACTGATATCAAATGGCGGAGTGGACGGGACTCGAACCCGCGACCCCCGGCGTGACAGGCCGGTATTCTAACCAACTGAACTACCACTCC
>NZ_JBEONZ010000029.1:0-41951 GCF_040308705.1 Pseudoalteromonas sp. 19-MNA-CIBAN-0066 | reverse complement strand
CCATTACCATCTACATCAAGGGTATCAAAATCACTTGCTGCAAAAGCGGCTGATGACGATGCTAGAGCGATAAGTGCGAGTGCTTTATTTAACTGTTTCATAATTTAATCCTTTACTATGTTATTCAATGCTTTATCAAAAAATTAGATATACTAAGGTTTATACTTTCCTTGTTATTCTTTTTCATAAGCTCCCTTGCTTACTTAGGTTGTCTTTGGCAACACAGAATTTTATCAACCTTGCATTTTGCTTATGCTTTAGAAAATTCTTCTTTTGATAACTCACCGTTTTGGTCAGTATCAAGCTCTGAGAAAATACTCATTAACTCTGCATCAACAGCAGCTTCGCTTTGACTAATTGCGCCATTACCATCTACATCAAGGGTATCAAAATCACTTGCTGCAAAAGCGGCTGATGACGATGCTAGAGCGATAAGTGCTAACGTTTTATTTAATGTTTTCATAATCAATCTTCCTTCAAAGTTTATGTTAACTGCGATTAAGTGCTTCACTTTAAATCACGTTTAATGCAATACAGCTTAACTATTACAACTTCGATGCCAACATTTAAAACATCAATAACTTCAATTAGTTAAAGGTAACATGCACTTAAAGGTGATAATTAACTGTCTATTTTTGTTGCCTTTTTGCAACACACTTTAAGCCCAAACAATAAGTTCGAACAAATTCAATGCCTTACAAAAAGCAAAAAATGCCACAGATTATAAATACACACTGTAAGGAGACTGTTTAGCTGAGGTATTCAACTCGGTTACAGCTGAATAATTTTTGAAATGAAAATAACCAATAATTTTTATTTTTATAAATAATTGGTTATTATCGATTATTTTATTTTTATCAATGCAGGTATGCGTTATTTAAAATTAAATTTAATAAATCGCTATTTTGTTGCAAAATAGCGAAATGTACAGTTACTCGGTTTCTGATTGGAGTATTGAAGGGTCAATAAAGTGATCCCCCATAAAGCTTTTCATTTCTTCTTCGCTGGCTAATAGCTTTATTCCACAGTAAGCACCTTGAACGTGTTCTTTCACGCTACAAATTTCTCCCTGAAAGTCTTTAACTTGCTTATTACTGCTATCGAGGATGATTGAGCATTGCATCCCTTTAATGTTTTCGGCCTGGGCTTTGTCTTTAAGATCAAACTTTACGCCCGTTAGCGAAATATCTTTAATTACCCCGTCGAGTATCCTGTCATCACTAAGTTTTAGCTTGGCCGATAATAAGGTAGGTATACGAGTTTGCGAGCGTAAATCGAATAACTGCACTTGCTTTGGGTAATTAATAAAAAGTAAGCGTGCGGGATGAGATGCAACTGACATTATTTGCTGACGAAAAGCGATAACCTGCCCACCACTTCCCTCTATTAGTGCTCTTACTACCACCATTACCCCATCGTGCAGGTAGTCGCTTGCTGTAGGCAGGCGCTTTGAGCTCGGATAGTTTAAAATAATAAATCGATTTTCGAGCAAACCTATAAACTCTGTTTTTACACGCTTGCTGGCTGTTGGTGTTAAAATTTCAAGATCAACCATGGCACCAGACATTATTTGGTGTAACTTTTCTAGGTTAGTTGTTGGCATATCCTTTTCCCTAATACTCTTTATAAACTAACAATTAAATTATCCGCGCCAAAATGTAGGCGTAAACAGCACTAATAAAGTAAATATTTCTAAACGGCCAAATACCATAGCAATAGTAAGCAACCATTTAGCACCATCACTAATAGACCCATAGTGCGATGCAACATCTCCTAAGCCCGGGCCAAGGTTATTTAAACACGCTGCAGTAGCAGAAAATGCTGTAATGTTATCCATACCGGTTCCCATCAGCGCTAGCATAATAATTATAAACACCAATGCGTACGCTGAGAAAAACCCCCATACAGCTTCTACTACTTTGTCTGGCAACGCTTTGCTGCCTAACTTGATAGAATATATAGCCCGAGGATGCACTAGCCTATTAAGCTCTCGCACGCCTTGTAAGTATAGTAAGAATACGCGCACCACTTTCATACCGCCACCGGTAGAGCCCGCACAGCCACCTATAAAGCTCGAAAATATAAGCAGTATTGGTAAAAATAATGGCCAAGCCGAAAAGTTATCGGTGGCAAATCCTGCCGTACTGCTAATTGAAACAGCATGAAATAGCGCTTGGTCGAGTGTTTCATCGCCATTGGCATACACTTCATGAGACGAAAGCACGGTAAAGCAAATCACCACCAGCGCTAACTGAATACATAAAAACACTTTAAACTCAGGGTCGCGAATATAAACACTGATATTTCTACTTGCTACCGCAGCGTAATGCAGTGAAAAGTTAATGGCTGCAATAATTAAAAAGAACACACAAATAAAGTTAATTACTGGGCTATCAAAATGCCCCATAGAGGCATCATAAGTAGAAAACCCACCAATGGCGACCGTTGAGAACGCATGGCTTATTGCGTCAAACCAATCCATACCTGCAATCCAATATGCCAAGGTACACGCAAGCGTAATTGACACATATATATACCAAAGGTGCTTTGCGGTGTCGGCAATTCGCGGGGTCATTTTAGAGTCTTTTACTGGCCCTGGTATTTCGGCGCGATATAGCTGCATACCACCAACCCCTAGCATAGGTAAAATAGCAACCGCCAATACAATGATCCCCATACCGCCAAACCACTGTAGTTGTTGGCGATAAAATAATACCGATTTAGGCAAGTACTCTATACCGGTTAGTACCGTTGCTCCGGTGGTGGTTAACCCCGAAAACGCTTCAAATACCGCATCAGCCAGTGATAGGTTTGGCTCTTGTAAAAATATCAGCGGTAAGGATGCAAACGCGCCAAGTACCAACCAAAACAACACAACAATTAAAAACCCTTCCCGCGCTTTTAAATCGCCATCTTCGTGGCGGTTAGGGTAATAAGCCATTAAGCCAATAGTGACACTAAAAATAAAAGCCAAAACAAAAGGAACACCACCACCGTCTTTATAAATTAAAGACACGATTGCCGGAGGCACCATGGTAATACTAAACAGTGCAACAAGTTGCCCAAGGATTTTTATAATGGTACGAAATTGCATTTAGCGTATCGCTTTTATTATTAGTAAGTTTAACGAGTAAGATATTGTCTTACTCTTTAATGGTTAACTCAACCGCGCCGTGGCTTAAATCAAAAATATCTTGAATTGCTTGCGTCGCTTGGCGGCTATCAATAGTAATAACCCATTCAATATTAGCAGTAAATTGCTTATCGATGTTAAGCACTTGATACTTCGTTTTTAATAGTTGCTCAATAACGCCTTGCATACTGTATTCACTACTACCAATTAGCTCAATACTTGGCACTTTATTTATCGTTGATAAGTTAGCTAATGCATTATTTAATGTGCCCCCATAAGCACGTACTAAACCGCCTGTACCTAGCTTTATACCACCAAAATAACGCGTAACCACAGCGGTAACTTCACCAAGCCCTGAGCCCATAAGCACATTTAACATGGGTTTACCGGCGGTGCCATTTGGCTCACCATCATCTGAAAACCCATACACATGGCTTCCTCCTGGTTTACCCGCTACGTAAGCCCAGCAATTATGCCGTGCATCGGCATACTTAGTTTCAATACTTTTTATAAACGCTTTAGCTGAACTTAAATCTGGGGTATGTGCAATATGCACAATAAAGGTGCTTTTTTTAATCTCTTCTTGATGAAAAACATCTGCTGCTGGGTATTTATATTCTGACATTCGTTGATGAACCAAGTTATAAACCAAAAAATGGGGCCAACAGGCCCCTCTTTATAATACAGCTAGTCTAACGCGTGATTAATCTAGCGCTAAATTTCGTGTCATATTCTCAAGGCTATCTTCGTGTACTATGATGTTATCTTCAATACGAATACCACCATAAGGCTTAAACGACTCTACCTTTTGCCAATTAATAAACTGTTTATTATCGGTTTGTGCTAAATCGCCTAGCAAAGAGTCGATAAAGTATAGCCCAGGCTCAATAGTAAACACTTGGTTTTTTTCAATTATGCGAGTACAACGCAAAAATGGATGTCCCTCTGGAGCTGCTTGTTGTGCGCCCATTTCATCAGCCATAAAACCACCCATGTCGTGCACTTGTAAACCTAGGTGATGCCCTAAACCATGTGGGAAGAAGGTAGAGGTAATTTTACGTTCAACTATTTCCTCAGCCGGTAGCTTAACAATATCAAAGTCGCTAAGTATTTGTGCAACTCTATTGTGACACTCAACATGTAAATCACCATAAAGCATGCCGGGTTTTAACCCCGTACCTAACTCTATTTGCGCTGCAGTCATTGCTTGCACTAGCTCTGCAAATTCGCCTTGTTTTTTAAAGTCATACGTACGGGTAATATCTGCCGCATAGCCATTAAAATTAGCGCCTGCATCTATTAAAAATGAGTTGTGTTGCTGCGGTGCTTTTGCCTCAAAGTGCGTGTAGTGCAAAATGGCGCAGTTTTCGTTTAGCGCCACAATGTTGCCATAAGGCATTTCGTTTTCACTTTGGCGAGTTGCCATTAAGTAAGCTTGCTGAATATCAAACTCACTGCCACCATTAAAAAAGGTATCGCGGGCAGCTTTGTGGCCATCTACTGCAATACGGTTGGCGTTGCGTAAACATTCAAGCTCATATTGGGTTTTATAAGCGCGGTGGTAATGAAAGTAATTTAGTACCGGCTCAGGATTCATAACACTAAAGCCTAGTGCTTGTGCTACTTCTAAGTATTCGCCCACATAAGCGTAGTTAGCTTTGTCGTAGGGCAATAGCTTTTCAACCTGATCGGGCTGTAATAACAATTCAATGTCAAAATACTCAGCCCAAAAATCGCGCGGCTCATCTGGCACTTTATGCCAAAAATCAACCGGACGATAAAAAATAAGTTTAGGCTTGTCGCTACCATTTACCACAATCCAGCAATGTGGATTGTCTAGTACTGGTAACCAAGCTTTAAAGTGTGGATTAACTTTAAATGGATAATACATATCATCTAAAAACTGACGCTTAGCTTGGCCCGAGTGAATAACTAATCCCTCTAACCCTTCACGTTCACAAATTGTACGAGTACGTTGTTGCAGTGTTGCAATATGTTCGGCGTATAAAACGGCTAATTTATCCATAATAAACCCATCTGTTGTATTTAACTTGCTTTGAGTCTACCACACACACAATCCATACCCAAAGCGCTCAAAATAAGGGGAACATCTAACCTTATTAGCATCCCCCTACCTTTATTAATTATCCGCCCATTTTCATTTCGAGTAGCGGCGCCAGTATATTTCCCTCGCGGTGTAAACGCGTATGATAAACCTGCCTGTAGGCAAATACGTTTTTAACATAATCGCGAGTTTCTCTATACGGGATCAATTCAATCCATAGCTCTGCTGGAATAGCTTCATCTGGTAACCAGCGTTTAATACGATGATACCCTGCGTTATATGAAGCCGTTGCCAATATTTCATTGCCGTGGTTTTTCTTTTTTAAATACTGCAAATAGCGCGTACCTAATCTTATATTTGTTTGTGGTTGATATAAGCGGCGGCTCGACACACTGCCTTTATTTACGTAATCGGCAGTACTGGGCAATAACTGCATTAACCCTCGCGCATTTGCTGATGAACGTGCATCGGGGGCAAATGAGCTTTCACGGCGCGCAATGGCAATACTCCACGCCACGTCTATTTTACTGCGCTTACTGTAGCGCTCAAATACATCTTGAAACGCAAACGGAAAACGCTGCTCTACGTTATCCCACGCTTTTATTTTTGCCAGTGTAAAAATAGTGCTGTCATGCCAACCCAGCTCTGTGGAGAGTATTGAAGCAGCTAACTTTTCTTCGTCACTCGAAGTGTTTGTTAGGTAATTCCATTCGCGACGTGCCGAGGTAAAGCGCTTAAGCTCATAAAAAGCTTTCGCACGCTTGTAGCCCGGGGCATTTTTTACTTTATTAACAAGCGCCTGATCAACAACTAAAGGTTGGTTATTTAAATCAACCGGTAACCCTAATCGTGCCGCGGCTAAAAAACCATAATAATCGCGATTAGCTGCTACTGTTTTCCAAATAGCGTCTGCTTTTTGTTGCTCACCACGTTTTGCGTAGCTGTACGCTAACCAGTATTGCTGGCCAAGACTTAAGTTATCTTTACCAGTAAAAAAGGCTGCAATACCCTCCCAGTCTTGGGTTTTAAGCATATTACCGAGTTGCCACTGAATTAGTTTGCTGTCTTGGCGATCTTTTGGCACTTTGTTTAGCCAAAAGCTTGCTTGTTTATGTCCGCTGGAAGCAAGCGACAGTGCAAAGGTATAATACACATCTGCTTTAGCTGCATCGCTGTAAGTAAATATTTGCTCTAGCTTTTCCCATGCTTTTAAAGCAAGCTCTTTATCGCGCCAAATTAAACGCTTTACACCATAAAGAGCAATTTGCCCTTCTTTAACCGACTTATTTTTGTATCTGTATAATCCGGCTGCAGCACTTGGATCGCGGCGTACTTTTAAGTATAAATCAGCTAAGTAACCTTCATTACTGGGTAGTAATGTTTTTAAATAAGGTAATAGGCTTTGAGTACCGCCTTCTGCCGCCATAGTCACCCGCTGCCAAACAGCCTCTTTACTCATATAGCCTTTTTTACGCCATAACGAAAAAAGCCCATCGCACGCTTTAGGTTGCGACTTGCCTACCGTCCATAAATCAGTTACTTGGTTAAATATCGCTTTTTCTGGCGCACCTAAATCAAGTTGATAATCTAAATATGTACAAGTCAGTTCAGTATCAGAAGTTTTACGGTAATTGCGAATATACGCTGCTTTTTTATTATGCTTTTCTAAATAGCTTAACCATGCTTTACGCACTGGCCACTCTAGCGGCGTATGCTGATAAATAGTGAGGTAATCCTCTATTTCTGCTTGGTGTTTTATATCGGGATGTCGTTGCCAATATACTTTTTCAACATAAGGCTTTAATGGATGATCAAGATTACTTATAGCCATTTTAAAGTCTTGGTAATCACCATAGCGAACTTTTTTTTCAGCGTCTAAAAATGCATCGTTATCGATGTTTGCCTCAACGCAGTGAAGAGGGAAAATAAAAACCGCTGCCATAGCATTTAATAAATATTTTTTCATAATGCCTTCATAATAAAATTAAAATAATAAGCAAAAACTTTTGTTCCACCATAGCACCAAACAAGCTATATTTTAACCAACTGTTTTGTAACCAAGTTAAATTTTTCGTTGCATTTTTAATTCAAAGCAAGCACACTGATTAAATCGCAACTCATCGTACCAGTCTTAGTTCGTCAACTAGGGAGAATAATAATGTTATATAAAAGCGATTCCTTTGAAGTTAGCTTCATAAAGGAAAACATCGCCGAGTTTAAGTTTTGTGCTACAGCTTCTGTAAACACACTATCTCAGCAAACCCTTTCAGATTGCGCAACAGCATTAAAACAATTAGCTGCAAATACTGATATAAAAGGCATGATTTTTACCAGTGATAAAGAACACTTTATTATTGGTGCCGACGTATTCGAATTTTTACCTATATTTACTAGATCTGAAGCAGAACTAGTAACTTGGATAAAAGAAGCCACTGACGTTTTTGACGCTATCGAAGACTTACCATTCCCAACTCTAAGCGCTGTAAATGGCTTAGCACTTGGCGGTGGCTGTGAGTGGGTACTTGCTACCGATTATCGTGTAGCAAGCGAAACTGCACAAATGGGTCTTCCAGAAGTAACCCTTGGCATAATGCCTGGTTTTGGTGGCACAGTACGCTTACCGCGCATTATTGGTGCCGATAACGCCATGATGTGGATTACCTCAGGTTCTACTAACCGCGCAGCAGATGCCCTTAAAGTAGGTGCTTTTGACGCAGTAGTTAGTGCTGACAAACTTATAGAGTCAAGTGTATCAACACTTGAATTAGCAATTGCTGGCAAGCTCGATTGGCAAGCAAAACGCAATGTAAAGCTACAACCACTTAAATTAAACCGTGTTGAGCAAGGCATGAGCTTTGCAATGGCTGAAGGCATGGTAATGGCTAAAACTAAAGGCCACTATCCTGCACCTGTAATGGCTGTAAAAACCATTAAAGCAGCTGCTAACTGTACTCGTGATGAAGCAATGGCAATCGAAAATGCTAACTTTGCTAAATTAGCAGGCACGCCAGAAGTTGCCGCGCAAATTGGTATATTTCTAGCCGACCAGTACATTAAAGGTAAATCACGTAAACTTGCTAAACAAAGCGATGTAGAAATTAAACAAGCTGCAGTATTAGGTGCTGGCATTATGGGCGGCGGTATTGCATACCAGTCTGCTTATAAAGGTACACCTATTATAATGAAAGACATCCAACAGGATGCACTTGACTTAGGTATGGGCGAAGCCTCTAAGTTACTTGGCCAAAAAGTTAAACGTGGCCATATGTCGATGGAAAAAATGCTTGGTACGCTAAGCAAAATTAAACCGACCCTTAATGATTCTGATCTACAAAGTGCCGATATTATTGTTGAAGCCGTAGTAGAGAACCCTAAAGTTAAGCAAGCAGTACTTGCAGAGCTTGAGAAAACCATGCCAGAGGGCACGGTACTTACCTCAAACACTTCAACTATTTGTATTGATTTACTTGCAGAAGCGTTAGATAAACCAGAAAACTTCTGTGGTATGCACTTTTTTAACCCAGTACCGAAAATGCCGTTAGTAGAAATTATCCGTGGTGCAAAAACCTCTGATAAAACCATTAACGCCGTAGTTGATTACGCGCTTAAATTAGGCAAGTCTCCTATTGTTGTTAACGATTGCCCTGGCTTTTTTGTAAACCGTGTTTTATTCCCTTACTTTGCAGGTTTTAGCAAATTAGTAGTTGAAGGTGCTAACTTTGCAAAAGTAGATAAAGTAATGGAAAACGTATTTGGCTGGCCTATGGGTCCGGCTTACTTACTTGATGTTGTAGGTATTGATACCGCTTTTCATTGTACTGGCGTAATGGCCGATGGTTTCCCTGAGCGCATGGCGCGTGCAGATAAAGACCCAGTGACTATTTTTGCTAACGAAAAGCGTTTTGGCCAAAAGAACAAAGCTGGTTTTTATAAGTACGAAACAGATCGTCGCGGTCGTCTTAAAAAATCGCATGACGAAACTGCAATTGAGCTGCTTAAGCCAATTACTGAAGCAGAAAAAGCATTCGATAAACAAGAAATCATTGACCGTTGTATGATCCCAATGCTTAACGAAGTACTACTTTGTTTACAAGAAGGCATTGTTGCATCACCACAAGAAGCTGATATGGCACTTGTTTACGGTGTTGGTTTCCCTCCGTTTAGAGGCGGCGCGTTCCGTTACTTAGATCAAACCGGTTTAGCTAACTTTGTGGCAACTGCCGACAAATATGCTCACTTAGGTGCGATTTATCAAGTATCAGAGCAAACTCGTCAATGGGCCGAAGAAGGTCGTGTTTTCTATAAGGTGGAAGGTTAATATCATGAATAATCCAGTAATTGTAGATTGTATCCGCACACCTATGGGTCGTTCTAAAGGTGGCGTATTCAAAAATAAACGTGCCGAAGACTTAAGCGCACATTTAATGAAAGGCTTACTCGATCGCAACCCAGCAGTTGATCCAGCATCAATTGACGATATTTATTGGGGTTGTGTACAGCAAACATTGGAGCAAGGCTTTAACGTTGCTCGTAACGCTGCATTACTTGCCGGTATTCCACATAGCGTACCAGCAGTAACAGTTAACCGTTTATGTGGCTCGTCAATGCAAGCATTGCATGACGCAGCACGCGCAATAATGACTGGCGCTGGCGACACTTACCTAATTGGTGGTGTTGAGCACATGGGCCACGTACCTATGACTCACGGTAACGACTTTCACCCAGGTTTAGCAACAAGCATTGCGCAAGCTGCTGGCTCTATGGGCTTAACAGCTGAATACCTAGCAACACTGCATGGCATTAGCCGTGAGCAGCAAGATGAATTTGCGTACCGCTCACATCAACGTGCTCAAGCTGCAACTGTTGAGGGACGTTTTCGCCGCGAAATTTTAGCAATGGAAGGTCACGCAGCAGATGGTTCTCTTATCTTAGTTGAAGACGACGAAGTAATTCGTCCAGAAACAACGGTAGAAGGCCTATCAAAGCTGCGCCCAGTGTTTAATCCTGCATCGGGTACGGTAACAGCCGGAACTTCTTCTGCACTTTCTGACGGCGCATCTGCAATGTTAGTAATGAGCGAAGCAAAAGCAAAAGAACTTGGCTTACCAATTCGCGCACGCATTAAAGCAATGGCAGTAGCGGGTTGCGATCCATCAATCATGGGTTACGGCCCAGTACCAGCAAGCAAAAAAGCACTTGCACAAGCAGGTATTACAATTGATGACTTAGGCGTAGTTGAGCTTAACGAAGCCTTTGCAGCACAATCATTACCTGTAATGAAAGATTTAGGGTTAATGGATGTAGTTGACGAAAAAGTGAATTTAAACGGCGGCGCAATCGCACTTGGTCACCCTCTGGGTTGTTCGGGTTCGCGTATTAGCACCTCGCTTATTCACTTAATGGAAGATAAAAATGTACGATACGGTTTAGCAACTATGTGTATTGGTTTAGGCCAAGGCATTGCAACTGTATTTGAACGTGTTCAAGACTAATTAGTTTAAACATGTAAAACCATCTTGGTGATTAAAAAGGCGAACTGATTTTATGCAGTTCGCCTTTTTTTATTGGTTTATTTTTAGTTGTTTTATATGGTTAGATTAAAAAATCTGGAATACTGTGATCGGGTGTATTATTTGTTATTGCCACGCTCTATTGATTAAGTCCTTTAATTAAATAAGATGTGTAACTTAGATATGAGTAAAATAGTTAAATAACGCTTTAAATTGCGCTAAACTCTACAACTTATAAAATGTAAAACCCTAATGTGCAGCAATCGCTTTAACTAAACAGGCAAATTTATTATGAGCTTTAATAACCCCGATCACCAATTAGATGCCATAGGCCTTCGCTGCCCAGAGCCAGTGATGATGGTACGCGCTGCTATTCGTAAAATGAATGATGGTGAAACGTTATTAATAACCGCTGATGACCCATCAACAACTCGCGACATTCCGAGCTTTTGTACGTTTATGGATCACACGCTGGTGGCTAAAGATGCAGAAGCAGCACCGTATAGATATGTAGTTAAGAAAGGGCTTTAAGAATAAGTACTAGGTCTAATCAAAATTATTTGTACCATATTTATTTAATAACCTATAAGTTTCATTTAAATCTGTTTTGACTTCTACATTTTCAGCTAAATTAAACAACAAGGTTTGGTTTAACTTAGCTAGCAGAAGTGAGGTGAAGAAGTAGAGCATTTCTTTACTAGCTTTCTTTCTTATGTCACTACTTTCATCTTCGGCTAACTGCATGTATGAATCAAAGCCAGAATGTGAATAGCCACATAAATATGAATATTGTATTTTAATACATTTAGGCAATGTCGTTTCTTCTAGTCTTCTATTTATGGGTTTAGCCTGCCAGCCTTTTGCTATGACATTCTTTATATAAACTTTATCCTTACCTAACTCTAACCCTTTACATTCTATCATTCTCTTTAGACTTTCAATTTCATCCACTTCTTCTTTGCTAATTTTTTTTCTTAATCTGTCACTAGTAATTTTATCATGATTTAGTTTTTGCCTGCTTTTCAAACCAGAGTATTTATAAACCAAAAACCTAAACTTTAGCTCTCTTAAATCTTCTTTCCCTTCAAACCAAAATAATGACGTTAGAGTTGTGTATATTTCAATTACACTTCTCAGCAGCACCTTTGCTGAGGCATGGTCAATTTGAGTGCTATTCTCTATAGCTTCAAATGATGTTCCATTTAGAATTACTGAAATACTCTGACAATGATTAAGTAACTTTTTTATAGAAAGGTATTGTAGCTTCCCCTCCTCCGAGTCTTGGTAATATGAGTTGAATGTCTCTTGGAATAAGAAAACAGCCTCGTTAAGAACTCTTTGAAACTCACTTCGTGTTGCATACTCAAGTTGCATAATAAACTACCTTCTTGATCCTAGGCTCAATCCTAGAGCCTAAAACCTATTACCTAAAACCTTTATTTTTTAGTTATCGTCACTTGTGGCTTGTCGTAATTACTGTAATCAATACTTACTATGTAGGTGCCTTTTATTGCTGGTGTGTAACTAAAGTAGTTATAAATAGTATTACAGTCGGCAACTGCAGGTTGGCCTAATGTTAGTTTTTGCCCTGCTGGCTGAGTATCGCTGTAGCCACAGTTGTAACCTTCACTAAAGTCGGCATCGGCAATTTTAAATTCGTATACTTTACCAGGCGTTGAAAATTTAACTTCTGCTTGATACAGCGATCGCGCTACTTGGGTAAATTGGTACTGTGGCTCTGCATCCCATAAGGTAAAGTCGCCCCTTAAATACACGGTACGATCTAATTTTTGTTGTGGCAATACATCATCAAGCGTTATTTGCGTAGAACAAGCAGTTAAAAAACTAACAAGTGCTAAGGTTAAAATACGTTTTATTGGGCTTTTCATTCGAGATCCTTACTTTATATATGCAGGTTAATAATACACCAAAATTAAAACTAAAAAGCCAGCAAAACGCTGGCTTTTTACATTATCGAATAATGTTATTTTTGTAGTACAGAAATGTCTGCAATACCTAAAAACAATCCGCTTAACTGACTTAAAAGCGCCAGACGATTTTGCTTAACTGCTTCGTCGTCGGCCATAACCATCACGTTATCAAAAAAGCTATCAACACTTTGACGAATACCAGCCAATTGGCTTAATGCTTCTTGGTAATTACCACTGGCGTAAAGTGGTGCAAGTTCAGTAGCAAATTTTGCTACTTGTGCCGCAAGTACTTTTTCAGCGTCGTCGGTTAGTAAACTTTCATCTACATTACCTTCGCTGGTAATGTCATTTTTAGCAAGTATATTACTTACGCGCTTATTAGCGGCTGCAAGCGCTTCTGCTGCGTCTAATGTGCGAAAATGGCTTACGGCTTTAACACGGCGATCAAAATCAACAGGTTTAGTCGGACGACGTGCAAGCACAGCTTGAATCACATCTACTTCTATTCCTTCGTCTTGATACCAAGCACGGAAACGCGCTAGCATAAACTCAAACACATCGGTTGATACATTAAGATTAGTTAGCTTATCGCCAAACAAGGTTTGCGATTTAGCAACTAGGTCTAAAATATCAAGCGGTAGCTCTTTTTCTACCATGATGCGCAATGCGCCAATAGCAGCACGGCGTAAAGCAAATGGGTCTTTGTCGCCTTTTGGCGCTTGGCCTATGCCAAAGATACCCACTAAGGTATCAAACTTATCGGCAATCGCTACTGCGCAACTAATTAAGTTGGTAGGTAAGCTGTCGCCTGCAAAGCGTGGCATATATTGCTCATTCTGCGCTAGTGCTACATCTTCAGCTTCGCCGTCAAAACGTGCGTAATGCATTCCCATAACACCTTGGATGTCGGTAAATTCCATCACCATTTCGGTCATTAAGTCAGTTTTACTCAATAAACCAGCACGTTGTGCTAGCTCTTTATCTGCACCAAGTTGCTGGGCAATATAACCGGCAAGCTCGCTAATACGCGCAGACTTGTCTTTAAGTGTACCTAACTGTTTTTGGAACAATACGCTATCGAGAGATTCTAAACGGCTTTCTAGTGTTTTCTTTTTATCGCTTTCAAAAAAGAATTGCGCATCGGCTAATCGAGGACGCACTACTTTTTCGTTACCCGAAATCACTACGCTAGGATCTTTACTTTCTATGTTAGACACAAACAAAAACTTATTTAAAAGTTTGCCGTTTTGATCTAAAAGCGGAAAGTATTTTTGATCGTCTTTCATCGTGTAAATAAGCGCTTCGGCCGGTACTGCCAAAAACTCTTCTTCAAATGTAGCCGTTAATGTTACTGGCCATTCTACCAGTGATGTTACTTCTTCAAGTAAATCTTCATCCATGGCTACAACCGCATTTATTGCTTTTGCTGCAGCTTCTATTTGCGCTCGAATTTGCGCTTTACGCTGCTCGTAATCGGCAATAACGTAGGCTGATTTTAAAACATCAAAAATATCATCAGCATGGTTAATGGTAATTTTTTCAGGATGATGAAAGCGATGTCCTTGAAGCTGGTTACTTACCTGCTTACCCAGCACTTCACCTGTTACTAACTCATCACCCAATAAAATAGTTACCGTATGCACTGGACGAATAAATTGTGTTTTATTCGCGCCCCAACGCATTGGCTTAGGAATAGGTAATTTAGCCAGCGCTTTATTAATAACGTCAACCATCAGCGTTTTAGTTTCTTGCCCTGCTACTTTAGCAAGGTGCAGCAACCACGCGCCTTTGTCGGTTTCAAGTGTTTGCGCATCTTTTACTTCAATACCACAACCACGTGCCCAACCCATTGCAGCTTTAGTAGGATTGCCATCTGCATCAAACGCTGCCTTAATTGCTGGGCCGCGTTTTTCTACTTCTTTATCTTGTTGTTTTGCATCAAGCGCTATTACGCGAAGGCCTAAACGACGTGGTGATGCATACCAGCTTACGCCTTGATGCGCTAATTCTAATGTCTCTAGTTCTGCAGTTAAGTTTGCAGCAAATGCTTCTGCTAATTTACGCAGCGCTTTTGGTGGCAACTCTTCGGTGCCAATTTCTACTAATAAGTTTTGTGCTGACATGCCTACTTATCCTTACACAGCGGGAAACCAAGCGCTTCACGTTTATCATAATAACTTTGTGCACACGCTTTTGATAAAGCACGAACGCGTAGTATGTAACGTTGGCGTTCGGTTACCGAAATTGCGTGGCGCGCGTCTAATAAGTTAAATGCATGCGATGCCTTCATTACTTGCTCATAAGCCGGTAACGGTAAGTTTGCTTCAATTAACTTTTGGCTCTCTGCTTCACATTTATCAAACTGAGCAAATAGATCTTCTACGTTGGCGTGCTCAAAGTTATAAGTAGATTGTTCTACTTCATTTTGATGAAACACATCGCCGTAAGTTACTCGCCCAAGCGGGCCATCAGCCCAAACTAGGTCGTAAATACTGTCTACGCCCTGAATATACATGGCTAAACGCTCTAGGCCGTAAGTGATTTCGCCAGTTACCGGTGAGCACTCAATGCCGCCCACTTGTTGAAAGTAGGTAAACTGGGTTACTTCCATGCCGTTTAACCAAATTTCCCAACCTAGGCCCCACGCACCTAAGGTAGGTGATTCCCAATTGTCTTCAACAAAGCGCACTTCGTCTGTTAAGGTATCTATGCCTACGGCCGCTAAAGAGCCTAAATAAAGCTCTTGAATATTATCTGGCGAAGGCTTTAGCACAACCTGAAACTGGTAATAATGCTGTAAGCGGTTTGGGTTTTCGCCGTAACGGCCATCGGTAGGTCGTCGACACGGTTGTACGTATGCACTCGACATTGGCTCTGGGCCAATCGATTTTAAAAATGTTTGCGGGTGGAATGTCCCAGCGCCCACTTCCATATCAAGTGGTTGAATAATAACGCAGCCTTGCTGCGCCCAATAATCCTGTAAAGCCAGGATCAAACCTTGAAAGGTTTTAACGTCATATTTTTGCATATTTGGCTTTTTACTATCTGAGAAGTAGCGTGAAAATTACCCTCAGTATACCTTGTGCACACGCAGGTTTTAAGCAGTTTGTGCAATTGAAAAAATAAAAAAGGAGCCATTGGCTCCTTTTTTGTGAGTAGTATTACTAATTATACGTCTAGGTTAACTACGCGTAGCGCGTTCTGTTCTATAAACTCGCGACGAGGTTCTACTTGGTCACCCATTAGCGTTGCAAATAACTGATCGGCAGCTACTGCATCTTCAACGGTTACTTGTAGCATACGACGTGCATCGGGATCCATTGTAGTTTCCCACAGCTGACTTGGGTTCATTTCGCCCAACCCTTTATAGCGCTGTATATAGAGGCCACGCTTAGATTCAGCAATTAGCCATTCTAAAGCATCCACAAAGTTATCAACAGGTTGTGTTTTCTCACCGCGTTGAATATAAGCGCCTTCGGTAATGATATTTGCAATGTTTACACCAGTAACAGCAATGCGCTGATAATCGCGTGAAGCTATAAAATCATAATGAAGTACGTGCGCTTTATCTACACCGTGCTGACGAATTTTCACTACTGGGTAGTATAAATTGCGCTCAGTATCGTGCTCTGTTGCAGCTTGGAAAATAGTAGCATCTTCATCACGATCAATTAAGTCATCAACTAATTCTTTAGTCCATGCTATTACTTTAGCTTCATCTGAAAGATCTTCTTTTTTCAGTTCACTTTGGTAAATAAGACGGTTCATTACAGTATTAGGAAACTTACGTTTTAGACGCTCAATTACCTTAACGGTATTTTGATAATCGTGAACAATTTTTTCTAGTGCTTCGCCTTCAATACCGCTTGCATCTGTACTGGTGTACAAAGTTGCATTATTTAAAGCAAGTGTTGTTAGGTATTCAACTAGTGCTGGATCATCTTTAATATAACGCTCTTGCTTACCTTTTTTCACTTTATAAAGTGGTGGTTGTGCAATATAAATATATCCGCGCTCAACAATTTCAGGCATTTGGCGATAAAAGAACGTAAGTAATAAGGTACGAATGTGCGAACCATCCACGTCAGCATCCGTCATGATAATGATACGGTGATAGCGCAGTTTTTCAGGATTATATTCATCACGACCAATACCACAACCTAATGCCGTAATGAGTGTTGCTACTTCTTGTGATGAAAGCATTTTATCAAAACGTGCTTTTTCAACGTTTAATATTTTACCTTTAAGCGGAAGAATAGCTTGGTTTTTACGGTTACGTCCCTGCTTGGCTGATCCGCCAGCAGAGTCTCCTTCCACTATGTATAGTTCTGATTGTGCTGGATCTTTTTCTTGGCAATCGGCTAACTTACCAGGTAAACCGGCTAAGTCCATTGCACCTTTACGACGTGTCATTTCACGTGCTTTACGTGCAGCTTCACGCGCACGTGACGCATCTATTATCTTACCTACAACAATTTTCGCATCTGTTGGGTGTTCTAATAAAAATTCAGTGAATTTTTCAGCCATAGCTTGTTCAACCGCAGACTTAACTTCGCTCGAAACTAGCTTGTCTTTAGTTTGTGATGAAAACTTAGGATCTGGTACTTTAACACTTACAACAGCAGTTAAGCCTTCACGAGCGTCATCACCCGTTGCATTACTGGTTGTTTTAGCTTTTTTGTTAAAGCCTTCTTTTTCCATATAGTTGTTAAGTGTACGTGTTAGCGCAGATCTAAAACCGGCTAAGTGAGTACCACCATCGCGTTGTGGGATGTTATTTGTAAAACAGTATATGTTTTCTTGATAAGCATCATTCCACTGCATTGACACTTCAACAACAATACCATCTTCTTCACGCGTATGTGTAAAGTGAAATACACCTTTATGTATAGGTGTTTTATTACGGTTTAAATACTCTACAAACGCTCTGATACCGCCTTCGTATTTAAAGTGATCACTTTTATTCTCTTCACGCTCATCATTTAAAATAATGCTTACGCCAGAGTTTAAAAATGAAAGCTCGCGTAAGCGCTTAGCTAAAATGTCGTAATGAAAATCTAAGTTAGTAAATGTTTGATCACTTGGCCAAAAACGTAACTCTGTACCAGTTGTGTCTGCGTCGCCAATTACGGCTAATGGCGCATCTGGTACACCATGAGAGTATGTTTGCTCATGAAGTTTACCTTCGCGGCGAATTGTTAATTTAAGCTTTTCTGATAATGCGTTAACAACCGATACACCAACACCGTGTAAGCCACCTGAAACTTTATAAGAGTTATCATCAAACTTACCACCGGCATGCAGTACCGTCATGATTACTTCGGCTGCAGATACACCTTCTTCTTCATGAATTGAAGTTGGGATACCACGGCCGTTATCTCGTACAGATACCGAACCATCTAAGTGAATCGTTACAAAAATATCATCACAATGACCTGCTAAGGCTTCATCTATAGAGTTATCGACGACCTCAAACACCATATGGTGTAAGCCCGTGCCATCATCGGTGTCCCCTATATACATTCCAGGACGCTTTCTTACTGCGTCTAATCCTTTAAGTACTTTTATACTCGACGAGTCATAATTCTCAGACATGGTTAATCCCACTTATCTTGTTATTAGGTTGCCATGTTTCACGTGGAACATTTGCAGTTCTCGTTGCATGGGTTCCACCACAGCAGAAATACTTTCAGACAAAATTGAAGATATAAAAATTTGAGAACTGCAGTGAGCTAATAGTTGCCCCACTTTCTCTTTTGTATCTTCGCTTAACTCTGAAGGTAAATCATCTATTAGCAATATAGATTGCTTATCTGTCTCTGACTCAATTAAACTATTTTGCGTTACTTTTAACGCATAAAGTAATAGCTTTAATTGTCCACGAGAGAAAATATTCTCAACGCTGCTGCCAGCGACACTAAAACTAAAATCAGCCTTATGAGGCCCTTTACTAGTAAAACCTTGGCGAGCATCTCGCTCAAAGTTTAACTCTAATGCATCGCTAAGAGATTCGCTCTCTTTCCAGCCGGCATTAAAGCTTATTTCTAAATCGCGTATTAGCGTTAATTCTGCACACATTTTATCAAAAAACTGCTGCTTAAACCTACTTATATACGCCATTCTTAATTTATTTATTTGCTCAGCCAGTCTAACAAATTCTTTGTCCCAAAACTTAATTTGGTCAAAATAATTCTTTGGCTTACTTTTTAGTAGCGCATTTCGTTGTTTTAACACTTTATTGAACGATTGCCATAAAAAGAAAAACTCATGTTCCACGTGGAACAAACCTAAATCTAAAAACTTTCTGCGCTCTTTAGGCCCACCAAAAAATAACGAGTAACTCTCTGGAGTAATTATTTGTACCGGCATAAGCTGTGCAAGTTCTGATATTTTTCGGCTCGCCTTACCTTGAATTTTTAAATTCGTTTCGCCCGCTTGGTTTTTACTAATACCAATAGGAATAGATAAGTCGTGTATAGCTTTGCGGCCATGGATTACAAACTGCTCTTGCTGATGCGCAATAATACTTTTATGCTTTGATGTTCTAAAAGATTTGCCGTGTGAAAGGTAATAAATAGCTTCTAAAAGGCTGGTTTTTCCGCTGCCGTTTTCACCATAAATTATATTAACGCCGTTAACTGGTTCTAGCGTCAGCGCCTCAATATTACGAAAATATTTGAGGCTCAAATGACTTAAGCTCATTGGGTACTTATAGTCTTATAAACGCATAGGCATAACTACGTACATTGCTTCTTCATCGCCTGCACCTTCAATTAGTGCGCTGCTGTTTGAATCGGCCAATGTAAACAGTACATCTTCTGTTTTTAATGTGTTTAATACATCAAGTACATAAGAAACGTTAAAGCCTATTTCTAGGTCGGCGCCTTCGTAACCAACCTCTACTACTTCCTCAGCTTGTTCTTGCTCAGGGTTATTAGCAGTGATTTTTAACAAACCATTGGATAAGTTTAAACGCACACCTCTAAACTTTTCGTTAGATAAAATAGAGACTCGCTGAAACGCACTACGTAACCATTCGCGATTAGCAGTAATGACTTTATCGCCACCACGAGGTAACACACGACGGTAATCAGGAAAGCGTCCATCAACTAACTTACTAGTAAAGGTAAACTCTATATCGATAATACGAATATGATTAGCACCAAACTGAATAGTGACTAGTTCTTCGTCGGCTACCATAAGGCGCATAATTTCTTGCACCCCTTTACGAGGTATAATTAGCTGACGCTGCGTATTAAGCGATTGCTTTAATTGCTTTTGTGCAATAGCTAAGCGATGTCCATCAGTGGCCACTGTTTTAATGTCAGTATTGTCTACTTCAAACGACATACCATTTAAATAGTAACGTACGTCTTGATTCGCCATCGAAAAATGCGTGCTTTCTAGTAATTTTCGCAGCTCTAAACGCGTTAGTTGAAACTCAACTTCGCCATCCCACTGTTCTAAATTAGGAAAGTCTTCGGCGGCTAAGGTCGTTAACGAAAAACGACTTTTACCGCTGGTTAGTAATAACTGATGCTCTTGTAAGCTTAACGTTAGGTCTGAACCATCTGGTAGGCTTTTACAAATATCGAGTAATTTTTTAGCCGGTAATGTTAACTTAGTATCGGCAATATCATCACCTACAAACACGCTTGCAACGAGTTCAATTTCAAGGTCGGTACCTGTCATTGAAAGTTGCCCGTTTTCTACTGCTAACAATACGTTAGATAAAATTGGCAATGTATGCTTACGCTCAATAGCGCCCGATACTTGCACTAATGGCTTTAAAAACTGTTGTCTTGATATTGTTATTTGCATAATAAAGTCAGCCTTAAGATGACAATGTTCTTATTAAATTTTGGTAATCTTCTTTAATTTCGTGGCTTTCATCACGTAGTGATTTAACCTTACGACACGCATGCAATACAGTTGTATGATCGCGGCCACCAAAGGCGTCTCCAATCTCAGGTAAACTGTGATTGGTTAACTCTTTAGATAATGCCATAGCAACTTGTCGAGGCCTTGCTATAGAGCGACTACGGCGTTTAGACAGCAGATCAGAAATACGAATTCTGTAATACTCTGCCACAGTGCGCTGTATGTTATCTATGGTAACTAGCTTATCTTGTAAGGCAAGTAAATCGCGTAGCGCTTCTTTTACAAAGTCGATAGATATAGGACGACCGGTAAAGTTAGCATTGGCAATAACACGATTAAGCGCACCTTCTAGTTCGCGTACATTAGATCGTAATTTTTTAGCAATAAAAAAGGCGACTTCGTGCGGTAAATTAATTTTACTCTGCTGCGCTTTTTTCATCAATATAGCAACGCGTGTTTCAAGCTCAGGAGGCTCAATTGCAATAGTTAAACCCCAACCAAAACGCGATTTAAGTCTGTCTTCAACGCCTTCTATCTCTTTTGGATAACGGTCAGAGGTTAAAATTATTTGCTGATTGCCTTCTAATAACGCATTAAAGGTATGAAAAAACTCTTCTTGTGAGCGCTCTTTGTTAGCAAAAAATTGAATGTCATCAATCATTAGCGCATCAACACTACGATAGTAACGCTTAAATTCTTCAATCGCGTTATTTTGCAGTGCTTTTACCATATCTTGTACAAAGCGCTCTGAATGCATATAAACTATTTTTGCATCTGGCTTATTAGCCAAAATACCATTACCTACAGCATGCAATAAATGCGTTTTACCTAAACCTGTACCACCGTATATAAATACAGGGTTAAAAGCGGCACCTGGATTATCTGCAACTTGTGTTGCTGCTGCTTTTGCTAACTGGTTTGATTTACCTTCAACAAAACTGTCAAAGGTATAATTTTCTTTTATATTCGATTTATATTCAGATTTTGGCGCTGGCTCTACAACAGGTTTTGGTTGTCGTGATTGTTGTTTGGCTTGTGTAGTTGGCGCCGATTGCGTTCCAGCAACAGATACAGGCTGTGCATTTAATAAAGGCTTACTGCCTACATCAAAACGTAGCTCTGGAGCTTCAACACCACAAATCTCTACTAATAATTCATTAATTCTATTTAGGTATTTTTCTCTTACCCAATCTAGTACAAAGCGATTAGGTGCATAAATCGTCAAGGTATCTTCGGTACTTTCTGCTTGTAGTGGTCGCACCCACATACTGAACTGCTGCGAAGGCAATTCATCTTGCAATACATATAAACAACTTTGCCAAACCGACAGATACACAGTCAAACTCCCAGAGATATAATTTTTATTCCCGCACATCATTAATGATTAAAAATCACCTCTGTAATGCGTTTAAATGGCCCAATAAGCGACCCAAGACCGGCTATTATGAAGACACTTTATCCACAAGTAAAAGACTGATTTTTATAAAATTGTTGATATCACGGTATAAAACACTTAACACAATGATTTAATACAAGTTTAATTTTAAAGCCTGAGCATAGATCATAACAAAATTAGCTCTGGATCGCGAAACAAATCTGCGATCTAATTTAGTTTTCCCCTGCTTTTATTCACTTTTTATACAGGGGCTGTGGAAAACTTCTTATTAATGATGATCCTAATAGATCACTCTTTATGATCTACATTAAATAGCTGGTATACTCTAAGGGTAGTGCGTAATTATGATTGACTTTAATGCACTTCATCTATAATATCTCGCGCTCGCAATGGCACCTGTGCCAGGATCGCGACCTGCATAGGATGTTTTAACTTTAACCGATCGGAAGAGATTGTTATGAAAAGAACTTTTCAACCAAGCGTTTTAAAACGCAAACGTGCTCACGGTTTCCGTGCTCGCATGGCAACTGTAAATGGCCGTAAAGTATTAGCTCGTCGCCGCGCTAAAGGCCGTAAAGTTCTTTCTGCTTAATTTATAAGTGGAAGACTTTAACTTTGGCAGGGAGTTACGTCTGTTAACTCCCTCGCATTACTCTCGCATATTTAATGAACCCGCCCGGGCTGCAACTCCTTTCTTTACTCTTTTAGCTAAACCTAATGACCAAGATCAACCTCGGTTAGGACTTACTGTTGCTAAAAAACGAGTTAAAAAGGCATGTCAACGTAACCGTATTAAACGTTTAGCTCGCGAATGCTTTCGTTTAAATAAACACAACATCGACAATATAGATATTGTGCTTATGGTTAAAAGTGGTATTGATGAGCAGTCTAATGAAGAATTAACCAAACAACTGACCAAGTTGTGGCGTAAAATTAATGAGCGCTGCAAACCGGGTGCGCCCAAACCACCACCTTTTAAAAAGCGCCCTAATAAATCAGTTAAATCAAATAAACAGACCTAATAGCAATAGAATTACAGGGTTAATTAAGGTATCTTTAGCTCACCTTTTAATCATGCATTTGAAATCTCATATTGAGTCTTTAAATACATGGTATCTATTTACTAAACTTACGTAGGAGCATATATATCATGAGGTTACTTAAACCACTTGTTGCTTTGCCAACGTATTGTTTAGTTTTATTTATCCGCGGTTATCAAAAGTGGATTAGCCCGCTATTAGGTCCGCATTGTCGTTTTAATCCAACGTGCTCTAGTTACGCTATTCAAGCAATTAATTTGCATGGATCAGTAAAAGGCAGTTGGTTAGCAGTTAAACGCATATTAAAATGCCATCCTTTACATTCAGGTGGGAACGACCCCGTTCCTGAAAAATTAACCCATATTAACCACCAACACGAGAAATAAGAGCTGTTATGGAATCGCAACGCACGTTTTTATTCATTGGCCTGATGCTGGTGTCGTTTTTATTATTTCAAGAATGGAATACTGATTACAACACGCCAAAAGCCGATCCGAGTGCCACCACACAAACATTAAACCCAACATCATCAGAATCAGAAGATTATGTACCAACTTCATCTGACTCTGCGTTACCTGCCTCAGCAACTTTAGCAAAACGCTCTGTAATTGAAATTACAACAGATGTTTTCAAAGTTAAAATTGATACCCGAGGCGGTGATATTGTTGAAACTTACTTACTTCAATATGAAGAAACTAAAGGCAGTGAAACACCTTATATGCTGCTTGGTGAGTTTGATGGTAAACAATACTTTTCACAAAGTGGTTTAATTGGCTTAAATGGTCCTGATGCTTCTGCACAAGGTCGCCCAACTTACCACGTAGAGCAAAAGTCATACACTTTAACGGGTGATGAGCTTAGAGTGCCGCTACAGTTTACTGATAGTAATGGTGTTAACTTTACAAAAACCTATGTATTCAAAAAAGGTCAATATGATGTTGCTTTAGAATACACAATTAACAACACCACTAGCACGCCACTTCAAGTACAGCTTTACACACAAGTTAAGCGCACTGTACAAGACAAAGGCAGCATGGTTGATCAAAACTATTTAGGTGCAGCATACGGTACTGATGATGACCCGTACGAAAAGTACAGTTTTTCAGATATGGCTGACAAAAACCTAAATAAAATTACACTTGGTGGCTATGTTGCGTTTATTCAACATTACTTTGTAAGTGCTTGGGTTCCAATGCAGGATCAGTCAAATACACTTTATAGTTTAATTACTAAGAGTAATGCTGCCATCATTGGTGTTAAAGACGAAGCGGTTAATATTCAAGCTGGTAGTGAGCAAACACTTACTGCGACTTATTATATGGGCCCTAAAGAGTCTGATGTACTTGAAGCTATTCACCCAGATTTAGATTTAACCGTAGATTACGGTTGGTTATGGTTTATCTCACAACCTTTATTTGTATTGTTAAAGTGGTTACACAGTATTTTAGGTAACTGGGGTGTGGCTATTATTGCCATTACTATTATCGTTAAGTCGTTAATGTACCCACTGACTAAAGCGCAATATACTTCAATGGCTAAAATGCGTGCCCTTCAGCCTAAAATGGCAGCGCTTAAAGAAAAATTTGGTGACGACCGTCAAAAATTCGGCCAAGCCACAATGGAAATGTACAAAAAAGAAAAAGTGAACCCTATGGGTGGCTGTTTCCCTATTTTGCTACAAATGCCTATTTTCTTAGCCTTGTTCTACGTGTTCTTAGAATCAACAGAACTTCGCCACGCTGAATTTATTTTTTGGCTAACTGACCTTTCTGCGAAAGACCCATACTACGTGTTACCAATCTTATTTGGCGCCAGTATGTTTATTACGCAAAAATTACAGCCTATGACGGTTACCGATCCAATGCAGCAAAAAATGATGACCTTTATGCCGGTTATCTTCTCTGTGTTCTTCTTATGGTTCCCATCTGGTTTAGTTCTTTACTGGTTAGTGTCTAACCTTATTTCTATTGTCCAGATGCTCATCATCTACCGCGGCATGGAAAAGAAAGGTATTAAAGTAAGAGGCTAATTAAGCTCCTACTTATATAAAGGCGACTTCGGTCGCCTTTTTTATTACCTGTTTTTCACCACAGCTATTCGCTACAAATAAATCCATAGGTTACAATACCGCCATAAAGTTACTCATTGTTGGCAAATTAATAGCATGATCAATCAAGACACAATTGCAGCACAAGCAACAGCCCCCGGACGTGGTGGTGTTGGTATTATTCGCGTTTCAGGCAGCCTTGCTAAAAGTGTTGCCGAAAAAGTAGTAGGTAAAATACCTAAAGTTCGCTACGCCGATTATGTGCCATTTAAAAGCCTTGCTGGCGAGCAACTTGATCAAGGTATTGCCATTTACTTTGCCGGCCCTAACTCATTCACTGGTGAAGATGTACTTGAACTACAAGGCCACGGCGGTCCTGTAGTACTGGATATGTTACTTAAAGAAATTAGTAAAATAGAGGGCGTTCGTTTAGCAAAGCCTGGGGAGTTTTCTGAACGTGCATTTATGAATGACAAGCTTGATTTAACACAAGCAGAAGCCATCGCCGATTTAATTAATGCAACCTCAGAGCAAGCCGCTAAAAGTGCCCTACAGTCTCTCCAAGGTGAATTTTCTAAGCACATAGAAACACTTGTAGAAAAAGTAATTCACTTGCGTATGTACGTAGAAGCCGCAATTGATTTTCCCGATGAAGAAATCGATTTTTTATCTGACGGTAAAGTTTCTGGCGATTTAGATGCCATTATTGCCCAGCTCAATACGGTAACCGATCAAGCTAAGCAAGGCAGCATAATGCGCGAAGGTATGCGGGTTGTTATTGCCGGTCGCCCTAATGCGGGTAAATCAAGCTTATTAAATGCCCTTGCTGGGCGCGAAGCCGCTATTGTAACCGAAATTGCCGGCACTACACGTGACGTACTACGTGAACATATACATATAGATGGCATGCCACTGCATATTATAGACACAGCAGGTCTGCGTGAAAGCCCTGATTTAGTAGAACAAATAGGTATTGAGCGCGCATGGGATGAAATAAACCAAGCCGACCGAGTGCTGTTTATGCTTGATGGAACCGACACTATTGATACTGATCCCCATAAAATTTGGCCAGAATTTATGGCTAAATTACCCGTTGGATTAGGGGTTACAGTGATTAGAAATAAAGCCGATTTATCGGGCGATGTTGTTGGTATGGAGCAAAATCAGCAATACCCGGTCATCAGTTTAAGTGCTAAAAATGCCGATGGTATTGAGCTGGTTCGCGAGCATTTAAAAGCCTGTATTGGTTTTGATGGTGCAACAGAAGGCGGCTTTATGGCACGTCGTCGCCACCTTGATGCGCTTGAGCATGCAGCGTACCACTTAGATACAGGTAAAGCTCAGTTAGAAATGCATATAGCGGGCGAAATACTCGCCGAAGAATTGCGTTTAACCCAGCAATATCTAAACGAAATTACCGGTGAATTCACCTCAGATGACCTACTTGGAAAAATATTTAGCTCGTTTTGTATTGGTAAATAAGTTGCCAAATATATTTTAAAGAGCCCTAGAGGCTCTTTTTTATTGTCAAAATCCCCTGCTTTCACTACCTATTTCCTCCCTAAAAACAGCTTTATTGCGCTAATATTAATGCCTGATAAGAGCTGGCCAGTCTTTATTTGTTAGAGTAATGTCGTTTTAACTAAAAATAATGCCACTTTAATAGCTATAAAATGGCTAATTTATAGCATTAATGCAGTCTGTTTTTTACAAAACAGACTGCTATTTTAACTGCAGTGGATCAATTTTACGGTGGCTATTATGGTAATACTTCCTATTAAAATAGCCTTAATTAAGCTTAAGAACTGCAATATATGTTTATAATTCATTCAATATAGGAGCCTACTTTAGGCTTTTATTGACTCTAAATTACGCATATTTATAAAATTGAGTAGAGCAACACAACACCAAGTAAGCGTGAATTATATTTTTGGTCGGCCAAGTTAGCTAAAATTAATGATGATCTGCGCTGAAAAAATAAATAATCTCAGATCAGTTATCCACAATTAGCCTTTATTACCTTTTATAGAGACTTAAATTTCCGTATTTAACTAAGTAAATATCCTAGATCCGCCATTAAAACTAACTATTTACTGTTAATTGACTCATTTAATAAAAAGATCAGCTTTATTTGATCTCATTTAAATTTATTTTATGATCTAAATAGCACTTATCAACAGGCATTCTATCCACATTATGATCAGGGTATATATTATTGCTTAATAAGCTCTATTTAAGCATTTTCATATTCTTTAAATCAATAACTTAGCGATCAATCATAAATAAAAAAGTGGCTTTAAACAGAGCTTTCCCCACTGTTATCAACAACTTGATCAGAAGATTACATTTAAAGATTATTTGTTAAACCCTATTTAATCAACAACTTGAGTCGTTATAAATAACCAAGGCTAAAATTACAGCTAAAATAGTTATACAAAAAAGCACTCTTAACTTTACTGTTATACAAACTCAGTTATTATGAGCGGCAATTAAAAGCTATGTGATCACAAAAATTAATGAGTGCAGTAAATATTATTATTGGCAGCCAAATGGGATCCGCTGAATATGTTGCAGAACAATTAGCTGATCAACTTAATGCTCAAAGTATTAGTACGCAACTACATGAACAGCCTGTATTTAACGATATAGATCAGCAAAATACTATTTGGTTAATATGTACATCCACTTATGGTGCAGGGGATTACCCTGAAAATCTGATTAGCTTTATTGACGATTTAACACAAGCTGATGATTTATCTAATATAAAATACTCAGTCATTGGTTTAGGCGATACCAGTTACGATACTTATAACCTTGCTGGGCGCAATATAGATGAGTTATTAGCACAAAAAGGTGCACTTAGAGTAGCCGAACGCTTAGAGCTTAATATTCTTGATGAAGCGCTACCAGAGGATACTGCACTGGCCTGGCTTGACTCTTGGCTAGCTAAAACAGGCTTAAATTAATAGATCAAGCTAAAAAACCAAATTAAAGTTACCCACAATTTACTAATAATTTAATAGTTTTTGTGGATAAACACTGATTAAACTGCGTTTATAGCTATGCTTATCCATTGGATAAGATCCGGTTGATATTGCCCTGTGCATAAAGTGCCTTTTTGATCAGAGCTTATTCGCTAGATGATCCGATCATGTTCACAACTTTAGATCTGATCTAATCGCATGTTTTAAATAAAGATCTAAACCTTATCAACAGAAAAGTGCTTCAGTAGTAGTAATAGTAATAAAAGATCTCTTTAAAAGATCCTTTATATTATTAGAGATCACACACTTAGATCTTGACCGCTGTTAATCATTTATCTTCTGCTAAATTCTAGGTAGAATACGCTCCCTTTTGAAGTTTACTGGTTTGATTTAAGTAGGATCCCATTAATGATTTTTCACGAAAATTTTGACGTTATCGTAGTAGGTGGTGGACATGCTGGCACTGAAGCCGCATTGGCAGCCGCACGTATGGGGATGAATACCCTGCTGCTAACTCACAATATGGATACCCTTGGTCAAATGTCATGTAACCCAGCAATTGGTGGCATTGGCAAAGGTCACTTAGTTAAAGAAATTGACGCTCTAGGTGGTGCAATGGCACAGGCCATTGACAAAGGCGGGATCCAATTTCGCACACTTAATTCTTCAAAAGGCCCAGCCGTTCGTGCAACCCGAGCACAGGCTGATCGCGCTTTGTACAAAGCGGCAATTCAAACAACATTGCAAAACCAAGATAACTTAAAGATTTTTCAACAATCGTGTGATGATCTTATTGTTGAAAACGATCGTGTTACTGGTGTGGTTACCCAAATGGGTTTACGTTTTAGTGCTCCAAGTGTTGTGCTAACCGTAGGTACTTTTTTAGGTGGCCAAATACATATAGGTTTAGAAAACTTTAAAGGTGGTCGTGCAGGCGATCCTCCTTCAATTGCATTGGCTGATCGTTTACGTGAATTACCTTTTAGAGTGGATCGTTTAAAAACCGGTACTCCACCACGTATTGATGCCCGTACTGTTGATTTTAGTAAAATGCAAGAACAAGCAGGTGATACGCCTATACCGGTATTTTCATTTATGGGTAAACCAAGTGATCACCCACAACAAATACCGTGTTACATCACCTTTACTAATGAAAAGACCCATGATGTTATTCGTAAAAACTTACATCGCTCGCCAATGTATGGTGGTGTTATTGAAGGCATAGGCCCGCGCTACTGCCCTTCTATTGAAGATAAAATTGTTCGTTTTGCTGATAAAGACAAACATCAAATTTTTGTTGAGCCAGAAGGTTTAACATCATATGAGTTATACCCAAATGGTATTTCGACCAGTTTACCGTTTGATGTGCAAATTGAAATTGTGCAATCTATTACTGGCTTTGAAAACGCTCATATTTGTCGTCCTGGTTATGCTATTGAATATGACTTTTTTGATCCGCGCGATTTAAAACGTTCATTAGAAACTAAATTTATTGATGGCTTATTTTTTGCGGGCCAAATAAATGGTACTACCGGTTATGAAGAAGCGGGTGCTCAAGGTTTAATTGCAGGTATGAATGCTGCTTTAAAAGTTCAGGGTAAAGAGTCTTGGACTCCACGTCGTGACGAAGCTTATGTGGGTGTACTTATTGACGACTTAACTACTTTGGGAACGAAAGAACCTTATCGTATGTTTACTAGCCGTGCTGAATACCGTTTATTATTACGTGAAGATAATGCCGATATTCGTTTAACTGAAAAAGGCCGCGAATTAGGCTTAGTGAATGACGAACGTTGGCAGGCATATAACGAAAAAATGGAAGTGATCGCTAAAGAGAAACAGCGTATTAAAGATACCTGGATCCACAAAGATCATACTATGATAGATCAAGTTAATGCATTGCTAAAAACGCCATTAACGCGTGAAGCTAGTTTAGAGGAATTATTACGTCGTCCTGAAATTCGTTATAACGATCTAATGGCAATTGACGGCTTAGGATCTGAATTTACTAATCAAGCCGCGCTTGAACAAGTTGAGATCCATACAAAGTACGCAGGTTATATTGTGCGCCAGCAAGATGAGATCAATAAACAGTTACGCCATGAGCAAACAATTTTACCAAAAGAGTTTGATTATAAAACCGTATCGGGTTTATCAAATGAGGTTGTTGCTAAGCTGATTGATGCTCGTCCAGACACTATTGGTCAAGCTTCGCGTATTTCTGGTATCACCCCAGCGGCGATTTCGTTATTATTGGTGTATCTGAAGAAGCAAGGCTTGTTACGCAAATCTGCATAACGGCGAGGGTACCTAGTGTTACAGCAACAATTAACTACATTGTTAGCGCAAACTAATATTGCGCTAACCGAAAAACAACAGCAACAGCTGGTTCGTTACGTTGAGTTATTAACTAAGTGGAACAAAGCTTATAATTTAACCTCAGTACGCTTACCTGAAGAAATGATGGTTAAGCACATAATGGACAGCTTAGTTGTTGCACCTCATTTACCCGGTCATCATTATATTGATGTAGGAACTGGCCCTGGCTTACCTGGTATTGTATTAGCAATTGCATTACCTAACACTCATTTTGTGTTACTTGATAGTTTAGGTAAACGTGTGCGTTTTTTAATGCATGTTAAACATGAGCTAGGACTTGATAACGTCACTCCGGTGCAGTCAAGAGTTGAAGAATATCAGCCAAGTGTTAAATTAGATGGTGTACTCAGTCGCGCATTTGCTTCATTGCAAGATATGGTTGACTGGTGTGGACACTTAATTGATCATTCAGGAAAATTTATTGCCCTTAAAGGTGTGTTCCCTAGCGAAGAGCTAGAGTCATTACCGACTGGCGTTAAGTTTGAGCAAAAAATTGCATTAGAAGTACCTAATTTAGATGCACAACGACATTTAATTATTCTTTCTAAAGACTAGGGATCAGAGACACTGTGGCAAAAGTCATCGCATTAGCAAATCAAAAAGGTGGTGTAGGTAAAACTACAACCGCTGTTAACCTCGCTGCATCTATGGCTGCAACAAAACGAAAAGTGTTGTTAATTGATCTCGATCCGCAAGGTAATGCCACTATGGGTAGTGGCGTAGATAAGTATGGCGACGTGCCAACTATTTACGATTTGCTGATAGAAAACAAGCCAATTGAAGAGGTTATAATTAAAGAAACCTCTGGTGAATATCATATGATTGCTGCAAATGGTGATGTAACCGCTGCAGAAGTAAAATTAATGGAATTATTTGCCCGCGAAGTACGTTTGCGTAATGCGCTGGAAAAAATTCAAGACCAATATGAATTCATTTTTATCGACTGCCCTCCTTCTTTAAATATGTTAACAGTAAATGCCATGGCTGCAGCCGACTCTATTTTAGTCCCTATGCAATGTGAATATTATGCGTTAGAAGGTTTAACCGCATTAATGGACACCATTACGCAACTTGCCAAGTTAGTTAATCCTAAGCTACAAATTGAAGGCATACTTCGTACTATGTACGATCCGCGTAATCGATTAGCTAATGATGTATCAGAACAATTAAAACAACATTTTGGCGATAAAGTTTACCGCACAGTGATCCCGCGTAATGTTCGCTTAGCCGAGGCACCAAGTTTTGGTGCACCAGCGATGTATTATGACCGGGCATCAAGTGGTGCTAAAGCATATTTAGCACTGGCTGGTGAAATGTTACGCAGAAAAGAAAAAACAACGCCAGTTGTCGCCTAACTTTGAGGTAAAAAAATAATATGTCTGCTAAAAAAAGAGGTTTAGGCCGAGGACTCGATGCGCTGTTAAGTTCATCAAAACCTGCACCAACAAGTAGCAATGAGCAAAATTCGTCAAATACAACTGACATTATGCACAATGTAACGCAATCTCAACAAAGCGAATTACAAAAATTACCGATCGAATTTTTACACTCGGGTAAATATCAACCGCGTAAAGATATGTCGGAAGAAGCATTAGAAGAGTTAGCTAGTTCAATTCGTGCGCAAGGCATTATTCAGCCAATTGTAGTGCGCCCTATTGCTCAAAATAGCTATGAAATTATTGCCGGTGAACGTCGTTGGCGTGCAGCACAAATAGCTAAGCTTGATACTGTACCTTGTATTATTAAAGATGTACCCGATGAAGCTGCGGTTGCTATTGCTTTAATAGAAAATATTCAGCGTGAAGATTTAAATGCCATGGAAGAAGCGGTTGCTTTAAACCGTTTACTAAATGAGTTTGAATTAACCCATCAACAAGTAGCCGATGCCGTTGGTAAATCTCGTACTACAGTGACTAATTTATTGCGTTTAAATAATTTAAATAATGACGTAAAAACATTGTTAGAACACGGCGATATTGAAATGGGCCACGCTCGTTGTTTATTAGCGCTTGAGGGAGATACGCAATCTGATGCGGCGCGTTTAGCTGTGGCTAAAGCACTTACAGTGCGAGAAACCGAAAAGCTTGTACGTTCAATTTTAGAGCCTGTAGCCGCTAAAGAAGCAACAGAAAAAGATCCAGATGTTAAACAGTTAGAGCAACAACTCGCTGAAAACATAGGTGCCAAAGTAGAAATAAACTATAACAAAAAAGGCAAAGGTAAGTTGGTTATTTCTTACACAAACCTTGATGAATTAGATGGCATTTTAAACCGTATCAACCAAGACTATTCCCAGCATTAATAAATAACATGTCTAAAATGAGACAATTGTCGTTATTTTACACCACAATACAGCTACTCAAGTTGCAAAACTGGCAGGATTAAGTATAATTTCGCCAGTTTTCATACCCTGACAATTAGAACGCCATTAAGGTTAACTAAACGTGACGAATAAGTTAGCAAGACCGTATAGGCTTGCCGCATTGAAATTAATTCTTCTGCAGGGAGTAGTAGCGTTAGTTACTACAATAATTATTTTTTTAGGTTGGGGAATAAATGCCGGGCTATCAGCATTTGCTGGAGGCACCGTAGCAGTACTCCCCCACTTAGTATTTGCCCTCTACGCATTCAGATATATGGGTGCGAGTAAAGCAAATCAAGCGTATGCCTCGTTAAAACGCGGCAACGGACTAAAATTTATGCTAACAATCATATTGTTCGCGCTAATACTAAAGCTTTACCCGGTAGTGTTACTGCCTTTTTTTAGTGCTTATGTGTTGGTGTTGTTTACTGGATTGTTTGCACCCGTTTTTTTTAAACATTAACTTTGGGATATAACATGGCTGCAGAAGAAGTTACTCTATCTAGCCATATTCAGCACCACTTGACCAATGCGAAGATGTGTTCGACCGATGCCGGTTTAGCCTTCAATAAAGCATGTGCGGATAGTGGATTCTGGACATGGCATGTGGATACCCTCGCATGGTCTATCGGATTAGGTCTAATATTTTTATGGATCTTCCGTAGTGCCGCAAAAAAATCAACACTTGGTGTACCAGGAAAATTTCAGTGTTTTATTGAAATTATCGTTGAGTTCGTTGGCGACAACGTACGCGATACCTTCCACGGTAAAAGTAAGCTTATTGCGCCATTAGCCCTAACGATATTCGTTTGGGTGTTCTTAATGAACTTAATGGACTTAATCCCGGTTGACTTTTTACCATCATTTGCAGGTTTCGTTGGTGAAACAGCATTCGGTATGGACTCACACGACGTGTACATGAAAATTGTACCGACTACCGATATTAATATGACCTCTGCACTTGCGCTGGGTGTATTTATTTTAATGGTTGGTTTTGCAATAAAAATCAAAGGCATTGGCGGCTTTATTAAAGAACTAACGCTTCACCCGTTTAGCTCTAATAACGTGTTTGTGCAAATTTTATTGATTCCTTTCAACTTGTTACTTGAGCTTATCGCATTGGTTTCTAAGCCATTTTCGTTAGCACTACGTTTATTTGGTAACTTGTATGCAGGTGAATTGATTTTCATCTTGATTGGCGCAATTGGTTTTATGCAGTTACCACTGCACTTTGTATGGGCAGTATTCCATATCTTAGTTATTACACTGCAAGCATTCTTATTTATGATGCTGACCATTGTTTACCTAAGCATGGCAAGTTCAGATAATCACTAATTTATAATCTTTACCTTTAATATTTAACTTTAATTACAATTGAAACTTTGGAGAAAAAAATGGAACTAGTATTAGGTCTTAAGTACATCGCAGTAGCTTTACTAATTGGCTTCGGTGCAATCGGTACAGCAGTTGGTTTTGGTAACATGGGCGGTAAATTCCTTGAAGCATGTGCGCGTCAACCTGAGCTTGCACCTTCGCTACAAGTTAAAATGTTTATCCTTGCTGGTCTAATCGATGCTGTAGCAATGATTGGTGTTGGTATCGCTATGGTATTGTTGTTCGTACTTTAATTTTATTTTTTGAACAGCTTACTATTTAAGGAGGAGCGGTTGTGAATTTAAACGCCACTCTTATCGGTGAATTGATTGCGTTTACGGTGTTCGTACTTTTTTGTATGAAGTTCGTATGGCCACCACTAAACGGTGCAATTGAAGCTCGCCAGAAAAAAATCGAAGATGGTTTAGCTGCCTCTGATAGAGCCGAAAAAGACTTAGAACTAGCGCAAAAGAAAGCTGCAGAACAGCTTAAAGATGCCAAAGTTCAAGCGGCTGATATCATAGACCAAGCTAAAAAGCGTGCTGTGCTAATTGTTGACGAAGAGACAGTTCGTGGTCAACAAGAGCGTGAAAAAATCATTGCTCAAGGGCACTCTGAAATTGAATCAGAGCGTAACCGTGTGACAGAAGAGCTACGTAAGCAAGTAGCAACTCTGGCAGTGGTTGGCGCACAGAGAATTTTAGAGCGTGAAATTAATCAAGCTGCACATAGTGACATCGTTGAAAAACTTGTCGCTGAGCTGTAACTAGGAGGGTATGAGCATGTCTGAATTGACTACTATCGCTCGCCCATACGCTAAAGCGGCTTTTGAACTTGCCGTTGAAAAAGGCACTATTGAAAGTTGGAACGAGATGTTATTTTTTGCTGGCCACGTTGCTAGCAATGAAAAAGCATCTGCGCTTCTAGCGGGTATGCCTACTGCTACTACACAAGCTGAATTATTTATTCAAATTTGTGCTGAGCAGCTCAACGAACAAGGTCAGAACCTAGTTAAGGTGATGGCTGAAAATGGACGTTTGATCGCACTACCAGCAGTTGCACAGTTATTTGCTAAATTTAAAGCAGAATACGACAAAGAAATCGACGTTGATGTGATTTCGGCAACCCCTCTTGTTGCAGCGCAACAAGAGTCATTGGTAGCGGCACTTGAAAAACGTTTCGCACGCAAAGTTAAGCTGAATTGTAGTGAAGACGCAGCAGTAGTTGGAGGCCTTATTATTAAGGCGGGTGACACTGTAATCGACGGCTCTATTCGCGGTAAATTAAACCGCTTAGCCACAACACTACAATCGTAATTGGGAAAAAGAGCATGCAACTTAATTCCACTGAAATTTCAGATCTGATCAAACAACGTATTGAGCAGTTCGAAGTTGTAAGTGAAGCTCGTAACGAAGGTACTATTGTATCTGTTACAGACGGTATCATCCGCATCCACGGTCTAGCTGACTGTATGCAAGGTGAGATGATTGAGCTTCCAGGCAACCGTTATGCTATCGCACTAAACCTTGAGCGCGACTCAATTGGTGCAGTAGTAATGGGTCCGTACGCGGATCTTACTGAAGGCGTAAAAGTATATACAACTGGTCGTATTTTAGAAGTGCCTGTTGGTCCTGGTCTACTTGGTCGTGTTGTTAACACACTAGGTGCTCCGATCGATGGTAAAGGCGCGCTAGATAATGACGGGTTTGAACCTGTAGAAAAAATTGCACCAGGTGTAATCGAGCGTAAATCTGTAGATGAGCCAGTACAAACTGGTTATAAATCTATCGATGCGATGATTCCAGTTGGTCGTGGTCAACGTGAACTTATCATTGGTGACCGCCAAACAGGTAAAACTGCACTAGCAATCGATGCAATCATCAATCAAAAAGGCACAGGCGTTAAGTGTGTGTACGTTGCGATTGGTCAAAAAGCATCTACTATTGCTAACGTAGTTCGCAAATTAGAAGAGCACGGTGCATTAGCAAATACTATCGTAGTTGTTGCATCTGCTTCTGAATCAGCGGCACTTCAGTACTTAGCACCGTTCGCGGGCTGTACTATGGGTGAATACTTCCGTGACCGCGGTGAAAACGCTTTAATCGTATATGATGATTTGTCTAAGCAAGCAGTTGCTTATCGTCAAATTTCATTACTACTTAAGCGCCCACCAGGTCGTGAAGCATACCCAGGTGACGTATTCTATCTTCACTCTCGTCTTTTAGAACGTGCTTCGCGTGTAAACGCTGAATACGTTGAAAAGTTCACTAATGGTGAAGTGAAAGGTACAACTGGTTCATTGACGGCATTGCCAATCATTGAAACTCAAGGCGGCGACGTTTCTGCGTTCGTACCGACTAACGTTATCTCTATCACCGATGGTCAAATTTTCTTAGAAACTGACCTATTCAACTCAGGTATCCGTCCGGCAGTAAACGCTGGTATTTCGGTATCGCGTGTTGGTGGTGCTGCACAAACTAAAATCGTTAAGAAACTAGGTGGCGGTATTCGTCTAGCCCTAGCTCAGTACCGTGAATTAGCTGCGTTCTCGCAGTTCGCGTCTGACCTTGATGATGCAACTCGTGCTCAACTTGAGCATGGTGAGCGTGTAACAGAGCTAATGAAGCAGAAACAGTACGCGCCGATGTCTGTTGCTGAAATGTCTTTGTCGTTATTTGCTGCTGAAAAAGGTTTCCTTCAAGATATCGAGATCGCTAAGATCATGGATTTTGAAGCGGCTTTACTTTCGTATGCAAATAGCACATACGCAGAGCTTGTGGCTCAAATCAATGAAACTGGTAACTACAACGCCGAGATCGAAGCGCAACTTAAAGAACTTCTAACGAAGTTCAAGTCTACGCAAACTTGGTAATATAGTTATTAATGGTGCGCTTTAGGAAACTAAAGCACACCTTGATTCGGAGAGAGAGTCATGGCCAGCGGAAAAGAGATTAAAAGCAAGATCGGTAGTATTAAAAATACTCAAAAGATCACTAGCGCAATGGAAATGGTTGCTGCGTCTAAAATGAAAAGGGCGCAAGAACGCGTTGCTACAAGCCGTCCATACGCTGCAAAATTACGCACAGTGATTGGTCGTGTTGCTCAGGCAAATCTTGATTTTACCCACCCTTTTTTAGAAGAGCGTGAAGTAAAACGAGTTGGTTATATTGTTATCTCTACAGACCGTGGTCTGTGTGGCGGTTTAAACTCAAATGAGTTTAAAAAAGTTGCACTAGATATTAAAGCATGGAAAGAAAAAGGTGTAAGCGCAGAGTTTGCAACTTTAGGCAGTAAAGCTGCTGGTTTCTTCCAACGCTTTGGTGGTCAAGTCCTTGCTAAAAAAGCAGGCTTAGGAGATAAACCTTCAATTCAGGATATAATTGGTCCTGTAAAAGTAATGCTTGATGCATTCTCTGAAGGTAAAATTGACCGTTTATTCTTGGTATACAACAAGTTTGTAAATACCATGAAGCAAGAGCCAACAGTAGATCAGTTACTCCCTTTGCCAAAAGCTGAAGAAGAAGTATCTGCCCACACATGGGATTACTTGTATGAGCCAAACCCAGACGCTATTTTAGAAGCGTTGTTAGTACGGTTTGTTGAGTCTCAAGTATACCAAGGTGTAGTTGAAAATGCTGCATCTGAGCAGGCTGCCCGCATGGTTGCAATGAAAGCTGCAACAGACAATGCCGGCGACCTTATGGATGAGTTACAGCTTATTTATAACAAAGCTCGCCAAGCAGCAATCACACAAGAAATTAGTGAGATTTGTTCTGGTTCAGCAGCAGTTTAATGCTTCAGGCAAAGATTAACGAGAGGAATAGACATGAGTTTAGGTAAGGTCGTCCAAATTATCGGTGCCGTTGTGGATATTGAATTTCCACAAAACAACGTGCCAGCCGTATATGACGCGCTAAGAGTAACAGATGGCGATTTAACTGGGTTGACTCTAGAAGTTCAACAACAGTTAGGTGGCGGTGTGGTACGTACTATCGCTATGGGTACTACAGACGGTTTGCGTCGTGGTGCTTCGGTAATGAATACAGGTGAGTCGATTCAAGTTCCAGTTGGTAAAGCAACACTTGGTCGTATCATGAACGTACTTGGTGAGCCAATCGATGAAGCTGGCCCAATCGGCGAAGAAGACCGTATGTCTATTCACCGTGCAGCGCCTACTTACGAAGAGCAATCAAGTTCAGTTGAGCTTTTAGAAACTGGTATCAAGGTTATCGACCTTGTATGTCCATTCGCTAAAGGTGGTAAAGTTGGTTTATTCGGTGGTGCCGGTGTTGGTAAAACCGTAAACATGATGGAACTTATCCGTAACATCGCAATCGAGCACAGCGGCTACTCAGTATTCGCCGGTGTTGGTGAGCGTACACGTGAAGGTAACGATTTCTACCATGAGATGAACGATTCAAACGTACTTGATAAAGTATCGCTTGTATACGGTCAGATGAACGAGCCTCCAGGTAACCGTTTACGCGTAGCGTTAACAGGTCTTACTATGGCTGAAAAGTTCCGTGACGAAGGTCGCGATGTACTTTTCTTCGTAGATAACATCTACCGTTACACACTTGCTGGTACAGAAGTATCTGCACTTCTTGGTCGTATGCCATCAGCGGTAGGCTACCAGCCTACACTTGCTGAAGAAATGGGTGTATTACAAGAGCGTATTGCTTCTACTAAGACGGGTTCAATCACTTCAATCCAAGCGGTATACGTACCTGCGGATGATTTAACGGATCCATCTCCAGCAACTACCTTTGCTCACTTAGACGCAACTGTAGTACTTTCGCGTGATATCGCGTCACTTGGTATCTACCCAGCGGTAGACCCACTTGATTCATCTTCACGTCAACTTGACCCACAAGTAATTGGTCAAGAGCACTACGATACAGCACGTGGCGTTCAAACAGTTCTTCAGCGTTATAAAGAACTTAAAGACATCATTGCAATCCTAGGTATGGACGAGCTTTCTGACGAAGATAAGCAACTTGTATCTCGTGCACGTAAAATCCAACGTTTCCTATCTCAGCCATTCTTCGTGGCAGAGGTGTTTACAGGCGCGTCTGGTAAATACGTATCACTAAAAGATACAATTTCTGGCTTTAAAGGCATCTTAAACGGTGAATTTGATGACATGCCAGAGCAAGCGTTCTACATGGTTGGCTCTATCGAAGAAGCTCAAGAAAAAGCCAAAAGCATGTAACTTAGGAGGGGAGTATGGCAGCTATGACTGTACATCTTGATGTAGTAAGCGCAGAGCAGAGTTTGTTCTCTGGCCGTGTTGAATCGATTCAAGTTACTGGTAGTGAAGGTGAGTTAGGCGTTAATGCTGGTCACGCTCCACTACTTACTGCCCTTAAACCTGGTATGGTACGTTTAGTTAAGCAATTTGGTGAAGAAGAGTTCATCTACATTGCTGGCGGTACATTAGAAGTACAACCTAATCTAGTGACTGTTCTTGCTGATACAGCTGTTCGTGGTGAAGACCTTGACGAGCAAGCTGCAGAAGCTGCTAAACGTGACGCTGAAGCTCAAATGGCGAAAGGTGCATCTGCTGAACTTGATTATAATCAAGCCGCAGTGCAACTAGCTGAAGCAATTGCTCAGCTACGCATTATTCAGCAATTACGTAAAAAGTAAGCCTATCTGGTTTTTAAAAGCCCACATAACGTGGGCTTTTTTGTGCCTGTAATATAAATCAGCAATGTTATAAAAATTATAAATTTACTTTTTGTGCTCACTATTTATCCCTTGTTACTTATATCCATCACTAATCCCCGTTACAATAACGCCATTGAAGTGTCTGAGTGTTTCAGCCAAGATTCAGTAGTCAGTAATTAAGCTACTGAGTATTTGCACATGATGTGATTTACATAATCTACTGTGCACCAGTACGCGCTTATTTAGCTAAAACAACGAAAAAAGGAAATTGTTTTAATGTCTCTAACAACGGTTATTCTTGCAGCGGGTAAAGGTACTCGCATGCGCTCAGCGCTACCTAAAGTTCTTCATAAAGTGGCTGGCAAACCTATGGTGCAGCACGTTATTGATAACGCAAAAGCACTAGGTGCAACTACTACTAACTTAGTTTACGGTCATGGTGGCGAACTATTACAACAACAACTGGCCAACAACAACGTAAATTGGGTACTCCAAGCTGAGCAGTTAGGTACGGGTCATGCAGTAGCGCAAGCCAACTCTCATGTTAATGACGATGATACAGTGCTGATTTTATACGGTGACGTGCCTTTAACTAAGCAATCAACGCTTGAACGTTTATTAGCTGCGACACCTAAACATGGTTTAGCGGTATTAACCGTAAATTTAGCCAATCCAGATGGTTACGGACGTATGCTACGTGTTGATGGCAAGTTAGTGGGTATTGTTGAGCAAAAAGATGCCAGCCCAGAGCAATTACTTATTAGCGAAGTAAATACCGGTATTATGGCCGTTAATGGTCGATTGCTAAAAAGCTGGTTAGGCAACTTATCTAACAATAATGCACAAGGCGAATATTACCTAACCGACATAGTGGCAATGGCGCATAGCGAAGGTGTCGAAATTACATCAGCTCAGCCAGATCACCCAATGGAAGTAGAAGGCGCTAATAATCGTATACAACTAGCTGGCCTTGAACGTGCGTACCAAGCATGGCAAGCACAAGAATTAATGCTTAATGGGGCAACACTTGCCGATCCTGCCCGTATAGATGTTCGCGGAACAGTCACCACCGGTGAAGATGTACTAATAGATATAAACGTGATTTTTGAAGGCAAAGTGACTATAGGTCATAACGTTGAAATTGGACCAAACTGTGTGCTCAAAAACTGCAGCATTGGCGATAACGTTATAATAAAAGCTAATACACTCATAGAAGATGCAACAGTTGCTGCTAAATGTACGCTTGGTCCCTATGCCCGCCTTCGCCCAGGTGCAATTATGGAAGAAGACTCACATGTTGGTAACTTCGTCGAAATGAAAAAAACCCGTTTAGGTAAAGGCTCTAAAGCTAATCACTTAAGTTACCTAGGTGATGCTGAAATTGGCGAAAAGGTTAATATTGGCGCGGGTACTATTACCTGTAACTATGACGGCGTTAATAAAGCAAAAACCATTATTGGCAACAATGCCTTTATTGGTTCTAACTCATCGCTTGTTGCACCCGTAAATATTGGTGCAATGGCAACAATTGGTGCAGGCTCTGTTATTACGAATACAGTAGCAGATGAGCAACTAGCTATTTCTCGAGGCAAACAGCGTAATTTAGATGGCTGGAAACGCCCAGTTAAAAAATAACGACTTATATTTAGTTAAAAAGTATAAGTAGATAGAAGCGAGTTATTAACTCGCTTTTTTATTGTCTGAACGATATGAGCCCCCTACTCTACATCAGATATTTAACTGAGTATTTTGCTAAACCTTAAAAGGTGCAAAGTACCGGCTCTTAATTTATTTAGAGCTACTCAGTAAAGTACTATAACTAAGCCGCATTTAATTATTTAAACATAACATTTAAACTAAACAACCTACCTTCTACCTAGCGTAACTATAACTTCCCTATTACTGCCATTTATTTGGTGCTTTTTTAAGCTTAAACTTCATTGCAAGCCTTTGTTTGTATGCCTTTTATACAATATTCATTTAATTGTCATAAAGCGGAAATAAAGTGTTGACCCTCACTCGTTTATCCCTATAATGCGACCCCACTGAGAAGGGATATGGCGACGCGCAGCGGACAACGCATAGCGAGGCAGCAACTACTCAGAGAGTTAAATAAAACTTCGGTTTTAAATCTTCCAAAAAGAAAGTTTAAAACTAAGTGTTGACTCGAAAAATAAAG
>NZ_JBEONZ010000028.1:0-43079 GCF_040308705.1 Pseudoalteromonas sp. 19-MNA-CIBAN-0066 | reverse complement strand
GTGCCAGCCTGAGCCCGATATCGACAGCTTGTTACCCTGGAATTTTAAAACATAGGTGTAGTTCGCTAGACGCTCACGAATAATGTACACAAGTCTCCCGCGTAGGTTGGGCGAGCGTAGCGACACCCGACACTCAAATCATAAAAAATCATAAAAACATCACCACTAGCCAATGAATGTGGGGTATTTACACTGTGACTTTCTACCGCTGTGGGCACTACGACATTCTACTGCGTTGTCGCTACGAAGTAGCGCACCGACATTCAAATCATAAAAACATCATCACTAGTCAATGAGTGTGGTGTATTTGCACTGTGACTCTCCACTGCTGTGGGCATTAAGACACTACCAGGCCTAATTAAAGACTCCGATTCTAATTATCGCTTTGTTATTGAGCTCGTTATTTAATATTAAATTACTCATTAACTTTATGCGATTAGTATAAAAACATTAAATTGTTAGACAAAAATAACCCCATCAGCAATCTCTGCTAGCACCTAGCACTTTTTCCTACAAATAAAATATAATTTTGCTTTGTGGGTTGCTTTGATTTAGGATCAAATCAGTTTAAAACTAAGAACAAATAGCCTGTGTATAGATTATTATTAAGTGCCTTATCAATTATATTTTGCTTTACTGCATCAGCGGTTGAAGTAACTGATCTTTATCAAGATATTTTAAAAGTTGATGATAAAACTCGAGACACGCGTTTAGCAGCAAGTCGTAAAGCATTGCTGAATGTTCTAGTGAAAGTCAGCGGTGATGAAAGTGCTGATCAAAACAGCTTAGCGCAACAAAAAACTCAAGATATTTCAGACTACATGCTCAAGTTTGAGTACGACGAGAGTACAACCGGTAACTTAAAACTTGTTGTTAAATTTGAAGCGCGAAAAATTAATGCATTAATTAAAGAGCTCGGTTTACCCTTATGGGGTGTGCAACGACCATTAATTGCAATATGGTTAGGAATTGAAGATAACTGGCGCAGAGAGCTAGTTACTCAAGAAAGCTACCCACAACTAGAACAGTTAATATACGATAAAGCAGGGCGACGTGGTTTACCGGTTGTGGTGCCTTTACTTGATTTACAAGACAGACGTCTAGTAGGTATTCCTGAAGTATGGGGTAACTTTTCAGAGCCAGTAGAAGAGGCCTCTAAGCGTTATAGTGCTGAGCGCAGTATTACAGCCAGAATGTATAAGCAACCAGATAGTGAAAACTGGGTTTTAGATTGGCGATTTACTAACGATGATCTTTTTGAATTAAATAGATTAACGGGTGATAAACAACAAGTTGTTGCGCAAATGATAGATACGTTAGCGAAAGGGCTAGCTAATGAATATGCAATTGATCCAAATGCTTATTACGAGCAAGCAGCGGCAACTTTAACTCTAAAAGGTACGCAAAGCTTTGTTGATATTGAGTTGGCTAAACGCCGGTTATCAAATTTAAGTGTGGTAACTCAGGCTACTATTATACGAAAAACCCCAGATTTAGTTGAGTTCAAACTTAATCATACGGGTAGTGTGGTTGATTTAAAAAAAGCATTAGGGCTTGATGCTGCGTTTAGAGATTATGTTGATCCAAGTGCTTTTTATCATATTGTTGATAAAAACAGTTTAGAGTATCAATGGATTGGTGAGTAATGCTAACTCATGAGCCAATGCAAATGGCATTGCCGGTTACTTTGCCCGATGACGAAACCTTTACCTCGTACTTTGGTGGTGAGGACTCTTTAGAAGTAAGTCATTTAAAAGACAGTTTTTCAAAATTGTCGCAATCTTTTCAATACACTTATTTATGTGGTTTGGGCGATTCAGGGAAATCTCACCTTTTGTACGCTACGTGTATTCAAGCGCAAGAGCGCGGCTTATCAAATATGCTGTTATCTATGCGAGAAGTTATTGATTTTGGCCCTATGGTATTAGAAGGCTTAGAAGCCCTTGATGTTTTATGCATAGATGATGTGCATTTGGTAGCGGGTGATGATGCGTGGGAAAAGGCCTTATTTAATTTTTTTAATCGCTTTAACGAGCCTAAAAAAATGTTAGTGGTGACCGCTGACTTACTCCCCGACATGCTAAATATTAGCTTACCAGACTTAGAATCGCGGCTAAAATGGGGAACTACACTGCAAATTCGCTCAATGAGCGATGACGATAAAGCACAAGCTTTAGTTAAACGCACAAAAATGCGTGGCTTAGAGCTAAGTGACGAATGCGCCCGATTTTTATTAACGCGCTTAAGTCGTGATATGCGTACATTACTCGACGTATTAGACAAATTAGATCATGCATCTATGGCCGCACAACGAAAATTAACAATTCCTTTTATAAAATCAACGTTAAAGCTCTAGTAGGTCTAGAATCTAGGCACTGCTTTCAGTTATCATAAGTTATTACTTAACAGCAATCACCTTCTGTGAAAGATCAGGTATCCAATGAACTTAGAAAATATATTAGCGCAAGCACTTGAGGCGGTAGCCAGTGCCAGTGAAATCGCGCAGTTAGAAGAAATGCGGGTTAATTACCTTGGCAAAAAAGGCGAGATCACCAGCTTACTTAAAACGTTAGGCAAAATTGCCCCTGAAGAGCGTAAAGAAGCGGGCCAAGTTATTAATCAAGCTAAACAAGATGTGCAAGCTGCTATAAACGATAAACGTGAGCTGTTAGCCAGTAAAGCGCTAGAAGAAAAGCTAGCCGCTGAAACTATCGATGTAACATTACCTGGGCGTGTTATGCCTACTGGTGGCCTACATCCGGTTACACGTACCATTGAGCGCATAGAAAGCTTTTTTGGTGAGTTAGGCTTTGCAGTTAAATCGGGTCCTGAAGTTGAAGATGACTTTCATAACTTTGATGCGTTAAATATTCCTGAGCATCATCCAGCCCGTGCTGATCACGACACTTTTTACTTCAACCCTAAGCTGGTATTGCGTACGCAAACGAGTGGCGTACAAATACGTACAATGGAAGTTGAGCAACCGCCGCTGCGTATTATTTCTCCTGGACGTGTATATCGTAACGATTATGACCAAACGCACACGCCTATGTTTCATCAGGTTGAAGGCTTAATGGTCGACACAGATGTGAGCTTTACTGAACTTAAAGGTATTTTACACGACTTCCTGCGTAACTTTTTTGAAGAAGACATGGAAATTCGTTTCCGTCCTTCATTTTTCCCTTTTACAGAACCTTCAGCAGAAGTAGACGTAATGGGTAAAGACGGCAAGTGGCTAGAAGTATTAGGCTGCGGCATGGTACATCCTAACGTTCTTAAGTCTGTGGGCATTGATCCTGAAAAATACACCGGCTTTGCTTTTGGCATGGGTGTAGAGCGCTTAACTATGTTGCGTTATGGCGTAAACGATTTACGTGCATTTTTTGAAAATGACTTAAAATTCCTAAACCAGTTCCGTTAAGAGTGAAACAATAATATGAAATTTAGTGAAAAGTGGTTAAGAGAGTGGGTTAATCCAGCCATTGATACGCAAGCTCTGTCGGAACAGCTTTCTATGGCTGGCCTAGAAGTTGATGGCGTAACACCTGCAGCAGCAAAATTTAATGGTGTATTGGTAGGTGAAGTTGTTGAATGTGGACAACATCCTGATGCAGATAAGCTACGCGTTACCAAAATTAATGTCGGTGGTGATGAACTACTTGATATCGTATGTGGCGCACCGAACTGTCGTTTAGGCATTAAAGTTGCGGTTGCAACTGTTGGCGCAGTGCTTCCTGGTGATTTTAAAATTAAAAAAGCCAAGTTACGTGGCCAACCTTCAAATGGCATGTTGTGTGCCTTTGTTGAACTAGGTATTAGCGAAGAAGGCGATGGCATTATGGAATTGCCAAGCGATGCGCCAGTAGGTACAGATTTACGTGAATACCTAGGCCTTGATGATAATATTATTGATGTTGATTTAACACCAAACCGTGGTGATTGTTTAGGTATAAAAGGCTTAGCGCGCGAAGTGGGCGTACTTAACAGCATTGACGTAAACGTATTACAAATTCCAGCGGTTACAGCAACAATTGACGATAAAGTATCGATTGAATTAGTTAATGAAGATGCATGTCCTCGCTACCTTGGGCGTGTGATCAAAGGCATTAACCTTGATACAGCAACGCCGTTATGGATGGTTGAAAAACTACGTCGCAGCGGTGTGCGTTCAATCGACCCAGTAGTTGATGTTACTAATTATGTATTACTTGAACTTGGCCATCCAATGCATGCATTTGATTTAAATGCGATTGAAGGTGGAATTAAAGTACGTAGTGCAAACGCCGGTGAAGAGCTAGTTTTACTTGACGGTAATAGCGTTAAATTAAACGAATCTACATTAGTGATAGCCGATCATAATAAAGCACTAGCCATTGCGGGTATTTTTGGTGGCGAGCAATCGGGTGTTACAAATAAAACGTCTGATATATTACTTGAAAGCGCATTTTTTAACCCTGTAGCAATAGCTGGGCAAGCACGTAGCTACGGTTTACACACAGATGCATCGCATCGTTATGAGCGTGGTGTTGATTTTGCGCTACAGCATGATGCAATAGAGCGTGCAACAGCGTTACTACTTGAAATAGTAGGCGGTGAAGCAGGCCCAGTGGTTGAAGCCGTTGCCGCAGATAAACTACCTAAAGTGACTGAGGTTCGTTTACGTCGTAGCCGTTTAGACCGTGTTATTGGCCATCATATTGAAGATGAGAAAGTTACTGATATTTTAACTCGCTTAGGTTTTAACGTAAAAGTTGAAAACGACAGCTGGAGTGCAGATGTACCTAGTTACCGTTTTGATGTGCGTATTGAAGAAGATTTAATTGAAGAAGTGGCGCGTGTTTACGGTTACAACAGTATTCCTAATGTTGCACCGACTGCTAAGCTTAAAATGACCACCCATAACGAAGCGACTATCGCACTAAGCAAGTTTCGTAATACGCTAGTAGCCCGTGGTTATCAAGAGGCTATTACGTACAGTTTTGTCGACCCTAAAGCGCAAGCTATTTTGCACCCAGAAAGTCAGCCGCTAGTATTACCGCACCCAATTTCAATTGAAATGTCTGCAATGCGAGTAAGCTTAATGCCTGGCTTATTGGCGTCGTTAGCGTATAACCAAAATCGTCAGCAACCGCGTATTCGTCTATTTGAACACGGCCTTAAATTTTTAAGTGACGAAAATGCCGAAAATGGTGTTAACCAAGTGCCAGTAATTGGCGGTGTAATTACCGGTCTTGCGCATGGCGAACATTGGGTTGAAGAAAAACGCAACGTCGATTTTTACGATGTGAAAGGTGACGTGGAAGCACTACTGGCAATTACCAATGATATGAGCCGCTTTGAAATTAAAGCAGAGCAGTCAGACGGTTTGCATCCTGGTCAATCAGCGGTAATTTATGTTGCTGGTAAAAAGGTCGGTTTTTTTGGTGCATTACACCCTCAAGCGCAAAAGTCGTTAGATATCAATAATGCTACTTTCGTGTTTGAAATTGAAATGTCGGCAATCGAAAAAAGAAATTTACCGCAAGTTGCAGGGGTGTCTAAATTCCCTTCAAATCGCCGCGACATCGCGATTTTAGTGCAAGAGAGCGTAAATATTGGCGATATTTTAACAGCGATAGAAAAAGTTGGCGGAAATCAATTAGTTGACCTAAACTTATTCGATGTGTATAAGGGCAAAGGTATTGAGCCAAATTATAAGAGTTTGGCGATTGCTCTAACACTGCAATCGGTTGATAGAACACTCGAAGAGAAAGATATCAATCTAGTAGTTGATAACGTGGTGGCCACACTGGCCGAACAGTTTAATGCATCGTTGAGGGACTAGATATGGCGCTTACTAAAGCCGACATAGCTGAACACCTATTTGAAAAACTCGGGATCAATAAAAAAGATGCCAAAGATTTAGTTGAAGCGTTTTTTGAAGAAATCCGCTCAGCGCTTGAAAAAGGCGAGCAGATTAAGCTCTCTGGATTTGGTAATTTTGATCTTCGTGATAAAAAAGAAAGACCGGGACGTAATCCGAAAACAGGGGAAGATATTCCTATTTCGGCGCGTCGCGTTGTGACCTTTAGACCTGGGCAAAAACTTAAAACCCGAGTAGAAGTGGGTACAAGTAAAGCAAAGTAATATAAAAAAGGCAGCGTAAGCTGCCTTTTTTATTATTAATGTTTTATTTAACTACGCCTAGGTTACTTAAAACTCCCTAGGTGATACAAACTTACCAGCGCGAATTTGCTGAAAAGTTTGTTGCGCTAATGAATCTAAACTATCAAGATTTTTTCTGCTGCTTGCCAATTGCTGCTCTACAGCAAATATATCAACGTTTTCTATCCCCGACATCTGCGCAACTTTAGAAAAAACATAGGCATGTTTATAATTTTGTTGTTTATAAAACAAACTGACCAAAGAGGTAAACACCTCGGGATCAGGTATTTGCTGTGCTTTATTAAGTTCTAATGTTTTGTAGAGCAAATCAATCGTTTTATCATCATCAAATTTAATATAATACGATGCCAAAAAAAGTTGCATTTCAGCACTTGTTGTCACCCTTTCATCATGCTCCAAAGCTAAAAATTTAGTCAGTGCTCGCTGATCGTTATTACGCGACCAATGATAGTAAAGTAAGCCTGGGTGATTAGTACTTTTAGTATCTTGATATAATCGCGTCATTTCTTTAATACTGGTTAATTTACCTTCTACACGAGAGGTCTTTTTTTCTTTTAATTTTATATGCTCAATTTTAGCTGCAAGCGTAATACACTGATTATATGATTCAAACTCTTTAAGTAGCTGATATTTATTTTCATCAGTTGGGTGCTTATATTCAATATAACGCTGCAAAATAGTGTTAGAACGCTGCTCCCGACAATGATTATCTTTATTTAGATCGTTGCAAAAACCGGGCGTTTCTTTACATACTTGGGCCAAGCTTAGTGGCTTTTCACATCCGGCTAAGGTGAGTACTCCAAGCACTACTATTAGTCTTATAACCATCCTCAACCCTTAAATATATTAATATAATGTTATTCTAACGCAATCATTTAGCCTCTAACAGTAGAGAATAAAGCAAGATTAAATTAGAATAGGGAAGTCACTAGAGTGCGTTGACTTATCAGGGTCGAAATCATTTCAACTTTTGATGGTTAAATGCTCTAGGGCTATCCGTTCAAAAATGTTTAACTTAGGTAAATAAAATGACCTCATCTCACGAGTTAGAATACACAAATAGTTGGCAAGAACGCCAAGGTTACGCAGAAAGCATGCAACCAATCATTGGTAAGCTTTATCGTAGTCGTGGTATCGAAATTGCTGTTTATGGCCGCCCACTTGTAAATGCAAGCCCAATTGAAATTATCAAATCTCACAAATCAGTTGCGCAGTTTGAAGGTACAAAATTACGTTTACGTGAAAGCTTCCCATTTTTAGAAGCGATTAGCAAAATGGATTTAAACTCTGCACGTATCGATATTGGTAAGCTTGCTTACAGCTATTTGTATAATGATGCTGCAAACGGTCGTTCTGTTGAAGAGTTTGTAAAAGATGAGCTCGCTGAAATTGCTGATTTACCAGCTAAAGAATCACGCGATGTGGTGCTTTATGGCTTTGGTCGAATTGGCCGTTTACTTGCACGCCTACTAATTGAAAAATCAGGTCCTTATGCTGACTTACGCCTACGCGCAATTGTTGTACGTGGTGGTAAAGATGGCGACCTTGAAAAACGTGCCAGTTTATTACGTCGTGATTCAATTCACGGTCCATTTAATGGATCTATCACTGTTGATAAAGAACGTAATGCAATTAAAGCTAATGGTAGCTACATCCAGGTTATTTACGCTAACTCTCCTAGCGAAATAGATTACACAGCCTACGGCATCGACAATGCACTTATTGTTGATAACACAGGTATTTGGAAAGATGAAGCAGGCCTTGGTCAGCATTTAGAATGTAAAGGCGCTGCTAAAGTACTATTAACGGCTCCTGCTAAAGGTAATATCAAAAACATCGTATATGGTGTAAATAACAAAGATATTTTACCTGAAGACAAAATTGTATGTGCAGCAAGCTGTACAACTAATGCCATTACACCAACACTTAAAGCATTAAACGATAAGTTTGGCATTAAAAATGGTCACGTAGAAACGGTTCACTCGTATACTAATGACCAAAACTTAATTGATAACTACCACAAAGCAGACCGCCGTGGCCGTGCTGCTGCACTTAACATGGTAATCACTGAAACAGGCGCTGCAAAAGCGGTTTCAAAAGCACTACCAGAGCTTGAGGGCAAACTAACGGGTAACGCAATTCGCGTACCTACACCTAACGTGTCGCTGGCTATTTTGAACCTAAACTTAGAAAAGAGCACCTCGGTAGAAGAGCTAAATGCATTTTTACGCGATACCGCACTTCACTCAGACCTGCGCGACCAAATTGATTACACCGCTTCTACTGAAATCGTATCTACCGATTTAGTAGGTAGTCGTTACGCTGGTGTGGTTGACTCGCAAGCAACTATTGTTGATGACAACCGTATTGTACTTTACGTTTGGTACGATAATGAATTTGGTTACAGCTGCCAAGTGGTACGTTGTATGCGCGATATGGCCGAAGTGGCATTCCCAAGCTTACCTCACTAATTTATTAGTCGTTATACAAAAGCCAGCATTTGCTGGCTTTTTTGATTATCAATATTTTTAAAGCGCAGCGCTTATGGTACGCTTTATACATTAGATACGGCTAATCGCAGCGTACTTACATCCTGGCTATTTATGCAGTCCAGAGACACTTAGTCAACTTATAGGTTTTTTGTCATGAAAATCAGTAGCAATTTCGATAGTGGTAATATTAAGGTTATTGAAGCCACCGATCCATTAAATATCCAGTTAGAGATTAATAACGATTTCCAGTCTGAATTTTATCAGTGGTTTCATTTTCGCCTAGAAACAACCCCTTACCAATTACATAAGCTAAATATAAACAAGCTCGAAAATTCAGCTTATCCAGATGGCTGGGTAGATTATAAGGCGGTTGCATCGTATGACCGTCAAACGTGGTTTCGTGTACCTTCAAGCTACGAAAATGGCACATTAAGCTTTGAAATAGAGCCAGAGTGCGGCAGTGTTTATTTTGCTTATTTTGCACCATATAGCTATGAGCGTCATTTAGATTTACTTACGTGGGCGCAAAGCCAGCAAATTTGCCAATTAGAAACATTGGGCGAAACCCTTGATGGCCGCGACATGAGCGTACTTAAAATTGGTGAGCCAAGTGCAGATAAGAAAAACATTTGGATCACAGCTCGCCAGCATCCGGGTGAAACAATGGCGCAGTGGTTTGTAGAGGGAATACTTCACAAACTACTTGATGACGAAGACCCGCATGCTGCTGCATTACTATCAAAAGCAGTATTTTATATTGTGCCAAACATGAACCCAGATGGTAGTGCTCGTGGGCACTTACGTACTAACGCTAAAGGCGTTAACTTAAACCGTGAATGGCAAACGCCGAGCATGGAAAATAGCCCAGAAGTTTATTTAGTGCTTAATAAAATGCGTGAAACAGGCCTAGATATGCACCTTGATATTCATGGTGATGAAGCAATCCCGTATAACTTTGTAGCCGGCAGTGAAGGCATTCCAAGTTATGATGCGCGCTTAAAAGATCTAGAAGATAGCTTTAAAGCTGCTTTGTTAACCATTACTCCTGAGTTTCAAGACGAGCATGGCTACCCTAAAGACGAGCCAGGCCAAGCTAACCTTACAGTAGGTTCATCTGCAACAGCAGAAGAATTTAAGGCGCTTACCTATACAGTCGAAATGCCATTTAAAGATAATAACGACTTACCCGACCCAGATTACGGTTGGTCAGATCGTCGTTCATATCAATTTGGCCAAGATACTTTGGCGGCTATCGTAAATGTCGTTGATAAATTAAGATAAATTAGTATAAGGTAAGGGCAACATTAAAATGTTGCCCTTTTTTGTTACAACACTTACAAAAATAACAAGTGCGCAACGGCACAATAAACTGTGGCTTAACGAATGTTTAGTCAGCAATTTCAAAATAAAATAATAAGAGGAATTTAGCGTGGATGCATTCGGACAACTTTTAGATAGCCTAGATGGCATGTTAGGAGGAGCAGTATGGTTTCCTTATGTGTTATTAGGGGTTGGTTTATTTTTTACTATTTATTTAAAATTTCCCCAAATACGGTATTTTAAACATGCTTGCCAAGTTGTTTCGGGTAAGTTTGATAAAAAAGATACAGAAGGGGATACCACTCACTTTCAAGCACTTGCTACAGCACTATCGGGCACAGTAGGCACAGGTAATATTGGTGGCGTAGCACTGGCTATATCAATTGGTGGGCCTGCGGCGTTGTTTTGGATGTGGATGACCGCATTTTTTGGTATGACTACCAAGTTTGTAGAAGTTACCTTGTCGCATAAATACCGTGAAAAAACTGAAGATGGCACTATGTCTGGCGGCCCAATGTATTACATGGATAAACGCCTTAACATGAAATGGCTGGCCATTTTATTTGCCGTAGCCACTGTAATTAGCTCGTTTGGTACAGGCAGCCTGCCACAAATTAATAATATTGCACAAGGTATGGAAGCCACCTTTGGTTTTGCGCCTATGGCCACAGGTGCAGTGTTATCTATTTTACTTGCCTTGGTTATATTAGGCGGCATTAAGCGTATTGCAGCAATTACATCACGCGTAGTACCGTTAATGGCGGCTATTTATATTATTGGTGCTCTGGCTGTTATTTTTTATAACGCTGAAAACATCGGTCCTTCATTTTCTGCTGTATTTATGGACGCATTTTCTGGCTCTGCTGCCGCAGGTGGCTTCTTGGGGGCGTCATTTGCTTATGCGTTTAACCGGGGTGTAAACCGTGGTTTATTCTCTAACGAAGCGGGTCAAGGTTCTGCGCCTATAGCGCATGCTTCGGCAAAAGCTGATGAGCCAGTATCAGAGGGTATAGTATCTATCCTAGAACCTTTTATCGATACCATTATTATTTGTACGCTTACGGGGTTGGTTATTTTATCCTCGGGGGTGTGGAATGAAAAATTTCAAACTCATTTTGAGCGCTCGGCTATGAGTATTATTAAAGGCGATTACACAGAAGAAAACCAAACACAGCGCGAAGACCTCTATAAATATCTTAATGGTCAAAAAAGTAATATAGAGACGTTTACCGGCAATATTGAAGTGGTTAATGGTGAGGCATTGAGTACAGGTTTTACGGTACTACATTCACGCTCAATTGCAGAGGATGTACGCTTTGGTATTACTGAAAAGCACAAATACACAGGTGTTGTAGAAGTAATAGATGGCATGCCAACAGATGACAGCATTAGTTTAGTGGGCAAATCATTGGTACATTCAGCAGAGCTAACTACCAAGGCTTTTAAACGAGGTTACTTTGGCGATAGTGGCCAGTACATTGTATCAATAGGCTTATTGCTGTTTGCGTTCTCTACTGCCATTGCTTGGTCGTACTATGGAGATCGCGCAATGATTTACTTATTAGGGCATCGCTCAGTAATGCCGTATCGCGTATTTTATGTGGCTGCATTCTTTTGGGCATCGTTCGCCGATACCACCTTGGTATGGAAGTTAGCGGCAGTGGCTATTGTTGTTATGACGCTACCTAACTTAATTGGCATTATGTTATTGCGTAAAGAGATGAAAGAATCGGTAGATGACTACTGGGTCAAATTCAAAAAAGACAACGAGAAATAAAACAAGTACAATAAAGGCGCCGCAAGGCGCTTTTTTTATGCGTAGTATGGAGAGATGTATGGCGATTATCCGTTGCCCTAAATGTGCCAAATCAATATCAGATAAACACGCGCAATGTCCGCATTGCGAAAGTAACGTTGCCGACTTAAATAATGAGCAAGTTCAACAGCTTCAACGTGAGCAGCGAATTAAAAAACAGCAAATGTTTATAACTCACTCATTTTTAGCACTTATCCTATTTTTAGGCGGTTTTTTCTGTTTGTACTTCTTACAACCGCAAGAAAAAACACCTCAGTGGTATGCTTACACCATCGCTATTGGCGTGGGGTGTATTTGGTACCTTATTAATCGTATTATTTTAGTGACTCTAAAAAAGAAAAAATGACATGAATATCGACAATCTTGTACAAAATATTACCCCAGAATTATTTGAACGTTTGCAATACGGAGCAGCAACTGGCAAATGGCCAGACGGCACTCCTTTATCAGATGAACAAAAACAGCAAACAGTGCAGTTAGTTATGTTGTATCAAGCAAAAGTTGCTCAATCGAATGAGCAATTTACTATTGGTGCAAATGGCGAAATGGTGCAAAAAACAAAAGCACAACTGCAAAAAGAATTTAACTCAGATAACGAAATAGCTAGGTTTAGTGAACATGATCTTTAAACACCTTTTTACGCCAAAATGGAAACACCCAAAGCTGCAAGTACGTCTAGACGCAATCGAAAAATTAGATGTACAACGCGACGCAATAATTTTAAGCACTTTAGCGCTGGAAGATAGCTCAGCAGAAATTCGTCGTAAGGCACTGCAAAAAGTAAACGACTTGCCACTGTGGTGGAAAGCCTATAAACAAGATCAAGCATTAAAAGATATTGCTGAACAACAAATATCTACCGCTGTTTTAAGTAGCGAAAGTACACTGTCGCCGCAAATTAAAAGTGAATATATAGAGCGTTTTGCACCAGTAAAAACCCTTGAAAAACTTGCCTTTGCAGAAAAAGAGCTGCAAGTGCGGGTTAAGTTACTAAAGCGCCTAGGAAACCCTAAACTAATAGAAAAAGCCTTTAAAGAGGGCAGCGAAGAGTTACAAGCGCAACTAGTTGAGCTGGTTATTACCCACCAGTTAACTAAACCATTATTAAAGCATGCACAAAACAGTGCTAAAACAGCGCTTAACACGCATTTAGAAAACGAGCGTTTAGCAATTGAAATGCCAGCGCAAGTTGAGGGGGAAACCCGTGTTATTTTAGCTAAGCTAAATGCGCTGCGCGATAAGAATGATTTTGCATTAGTCAACCCAAAAGCCGGTGAGTTAATGGCGCAATGGCAAGCCTTAGAGCTTAAATGGCTTAGCACTGAGCAAGTAAAACTGCTAAACGAAAAGTACAGCACAATTACCGAAAAGCTAAATGCCCATATTGCACAGCTTCGCAGTGAGCACGAAAAAGAGCAGCAATTACTTGCACTACAACAGCGTCAACTGTTGGCATTAGCAACGCTTGAAGCTTTAAGTGAAGAAATTGAAAATGCATTACAACTTGGCCTAGAAACGCCAGAGCAAATTCAGCAAGATTGGCTTGATGCAAAAGTAGCGCAGGCTCAACAAGCAATAAATGAAACAGAGTTAGCCAATAACCCGCAATCAAAGCAGGTTATTAATAATTTAGAAAAGTCATTTACTCAAGTAGCTAAATTACCTGAGCTAACGTCTGCTATTAAAGATTATAAGCTGGCATTTGCTGCACTGTGTGAAATAAAACCAGCAGCCGATTTAGCCCAATACGACGAAACCCTAGCTGCATTTAATAGTGGTTTTAAAGCAGCGCGTAATCATCTAAATATATTAGATAGTGCATTGCAAGGTACGTTTAAAACACAACTTAATGCGCATAAAAAGCAATTTTTAGTGCCAATGAACGAGTTGATAAAACCGCTTGAAAAAAATCAAAGCCAAGCTAAACGCAAAGCCCGTGATGTAAAGCGCCTAATAGAAGAAGGTCGTTTTAACGTTGCATTTGGTGTGTTTAAAGGCTTTGAAGAGTTATTTAATACCTTAACTGAGCAGTATCAGCAACCACTTGTAAGCTTAAAAACCGATTTAGAAGCGCAGCTAGCTGACGCCAAAGATTGGCAAAAATATGCTGCAGCACCAAAGCGCGAAGCATTACTTGAAGAAGTTAGCACGCTCGCTTTAGAGGAGTGCGTAGATCCCCAGCAACGGGCTGATCAAGTTAAAGTGTTGCGTAAACGTTGGAATGAGCTTGGCCGCTTAGATACAGACGAAGAAAAGCAACAAGGTGAGCAATTTGATCAAAAAATCGAATTATTGTTTGCACCTTGCCGTAACTATTTTGCAGAGCAAGAAGTACAACGTGAAGCGTCAAAAGCGCAGCGCGAAAGTATTATTGCTGACATGCATGCACTGCACTTACTCGCAACTGACGAGCAGGGTTTTGATTGGAAGCAGTTTGAAAGCCAATACAATCGTTTAAACAAAGCATGGCGTAGTGTGGGTAAAGTTGACCCTAAAACGTACCGTGTATTAAACGATCGTTATAAAAACGAGCAGCAGCGTGTGCTAGCGGCGTTAAATGCGTTTCATAAAGGCAATGCGGTACTTAAAAATGCATTAGTAGAGCAAGCGCAGCAATTATCACAAAGTGATGACCTAGCAGCAGCATGCCAAGAGCTAAAACAATTACAGCAGCAGTGGCAAGCAATTGGCTTTGCCGGCTTAAAAGCTGAAAATGCCTTATGGCAAAAATTTCGTCAATTTAACGACGAAACTTTTACTAAACGCAGTAGCGAGTTTGAACAGCAAAAGTTAGATCAAAGCGAAAACGACAAGCAAGTAGTCGCTGAGCTTAACGAACTTGAATTGGCGCTGGGTCAAATTAACGAAAAAGCGCAATTACACGACTTAGAAACTAAAGTTAAAGGGTATACCCAGTTTAAGTCACTATCGCCAAAAGTAACGTCGTTACTTAGCGCCATAGAAGAGAAGCTTGCAGGGCTAACGAGCAAAGCCGAACAAGCTAATTTAGTGGCCTTATTTAACGCTCTTGAAAATAATGAAGCGATACCGAGCCAGTACCAAGCTGCACTTAAAACATCACTTAGTAGCGCACAGTTACTTACTAGAATGGAAATTTTAGCTAATGTAAGTAGTAATGATGCAATGCAAAGAATGGCAGAGCAAGTTGCCATGTTAGATGATAAGCATCGTGGCGAACATGCAGATATAAGCTATTATTTAAAGCAGTTGTTAGCGCTCAGTGAAGGTTCAGTTGATGCTGACACACTAGCACGGCTAAAGGCTGTTTTTACAGCTTAGTGTAGTTACACCTAATAGAGTATTACTCTTTTAAAAGCCGCTCGTAAGCGGCTTTTTTATACCCATCACTTATAATAATTTAGAGAGTTTTTTATGAAAATATTATTTATTATTGCCGCATTATTTTTAACTGCATGTAACGCTACACAAGGAATGTCTGTTTATTCATTTACTAACGCCGACGTGGAGTCGTTATTAACAAAACAGCTTCCTAAATTAAGCGAACAGGTAAGTTTAATGGGATTACCAGTAGAGTTTGATGTAAACGATGTGAGTGTAAATATTGGTCCAGAAAATCGTGATGTTGTAGTGCTAGGCGCCGATTCAAGCGCTAACATTAGTGCTTTTGCATTAAAATACCCAGTACGCTTAAAGCTGCAAATAGAAGGTAGCCCATTTTACGACAGCGAGAAAAAAGCGGTGTTTTTACGTAATATAAAATTACTAGATTCGAGTGTTGATGCTGGTGGTTTTAAAGGTAATTTAGGTGCGCTAGACGAACAAGCTATGGATATTATTAACCGCTTTTTAGCTGTAAACCCAGTGTATGAGCTAAATATGAACGATCCTAAAATGGCCTTGCTAAGTAAACTACCACTTGATATGAAAGTGGTTGCAGGCGCTATAAAATTGGTTCCACGCCTTTAAGTTAGTTGTAAATATAGTCTAGTTAGCATAATAAGGTAACTAGGCTTTGTTTTCTGTCATAAATTTTTGTATTTTCGTAATTCTATTGTCACTCCCTTCCTCCAGCGCTATTAATTACTAATAATAATTTTTGCAGTGCACTTTTTGAATTAAATTGTCATAATGATCGCGATATTTCGCGAGGGCTATTTTATGATAAAACAATTTTTAAACGATCCTAGTTTATTACTCAACGCAGTGGGCGAAGGAATTTATGGCTTTGATCTGTCGGGTAATGCCGTGTTTGTTAACCCTGCGGCCGAGCGCATGACGGGCTGGAGTGCAGAGACACTATTAGGTAAAAAAATTCATCAATACCATCATCATACTCATGCCGATGGCACGCCTTATCCAGCCGACGAATGCCAAATATATTGCACCATGTTTGACGGTAAACGCCGTGAAGTGAAAAACGAAGTTTTTTGGCGCAAAGATGGCAGCTCTTTCCCTGTTGAGTACACATCGACACCAGTTTATCGAAATAATGAATTGATAGGTGCGGTAGCGGTATTTCGCGATATTTCTCAGCAGCAACAAACACAAAATGCATTACAAGATGCACTTGCACAAGTAAAACATTTGAGTGAACAGTTACAAGATGAAAATAATTATTTAATAGCAGAATTAAACGAAGATTGGCAAGACTCTGGCTTAGTAGGTAAAAGCCACGTGTTTCAAACCATGTTAGAGCAAATTAAGTTAGTGAGCGAAACCGATACCACAGTGCTTATTTTAGGCGAAAATGGTACAGGTAAAGAGCTGGTTGCCCGAAACCTATACAGATTAAGTAAGCGTAATAAACAGCCCTTTATAAAAGTGAACTGCGCAGCATTTACGCCAAGCTTATTAGAGTCAGAGCTGTTTGGCCATGAGAAAGGCGCGTTTACTGGTGCTAATGAGCGCCGTAAAGGGCGTTTTGAACTAGCCGACAAAGGTACCTTATTTTTAGATGAAATAGCAGAGCTGCCGCTTGAAGCGCAAAGTAAGTTGCTTAGAGTGTTGCAAGAGCAAGAATTTGAACGTGTTGGGGCAAGCAATACATTAAAGGTAGATATTCGCGTTATTGCAGCAACTAACCGCGATCTATGGGAAATGGTGCAAAAAGGCAGTTTTAGAATCGATTTATACTATCGCTTAAATGTATTTCCTATAAAAGTGCCAGCGCTGAGAGAGCGCAAGGAAGATATTCCTTATTTATGTAGTAATTTAATAGTGCAGTTAAATAAACGTTTAACTAAGCAGCTTAAGGGATTAAGTAATAAGGCAATTTCTCAACTACAAGCTTATGACTGGCCAGGCAATATTAGAGAGTTACAAAATGTACTAGAGCGCGAGGCCATTTTGTCTAAGCAAGCCGTTTTACAATTAAGTCAGCCATTACAAGCAATATCACAAAGTACTATAAACCCAGCATTAACGCTCAATGAAATGCAAAAACAGCATATTATTACTGTGCTTAAGCTGTCGGCTTGGCAAATATCGGGGAGTAAAGGTGCCGCTGCAAAACTTGGTATGCCAGAGAGTACCTTACGCTCTAAAATGCACAAGTTAGGGATTAGCAAGATTTCGTGATATATCGCGAGGATCGCTTTATTTCGCGAGTTTGAGGTTTTTAATAATAAGTAAATCACTTAAATATCAATGCAATGCCTTTACTTTCAGCTTGGTCTGAAAGTTGCAAATACTTAACTAACATCCGTTATGATTAAGTAAGTACTATGAAGTTTGATATTAAAGAAGAAGATATGATCATCAAGCCCTACAAAAGCGAAGGGCCAATTTATATACGTGAGCAAAAAGGCTTTTTTCAGCGTATACGCCGTAACTTAGGCTGGTTATTAATGCTTACGTTTATTGCAATACCGTGGATCCAATATAACGGCCAACAAGCGGTGCTATTAGATGTAGCAACGCAAAAGTTTACTATTTTCACTTTAACTTTATTCCCGCAAGATTTTATTATTGTAGCCATGTTGTTTATGGTGGGGGCCTTTGCGCTATTTTTTGTAACCAACTGGTTAGGCCGCGTTTGGTGTGGTTATACTTGCCCTCAAACTATTTGGATGTTGATGTTTTCGTGGGTTGAGCAACGCGTTGAAGGCACACGTAATCAGCGTATACAGCTTGATAAATCTGCATGGGGTTTTACCAAATGGCGTAAAAAGCTTACTAAACACAGTGCTTGGTTGGTGCTATCACTATTAACTGCCACTTCATTTTTAACTTATTTTATACCCGCAAAAACATTGTACTTAGAAATGCTTACTTTTGAGTGGTCGGGTATTACCAGCTTTTGGGTGTTTTTATTTGCTTTGTGTACATATGGTAACGCAGGGTTTTTACGTGAAAAAATGTGTACTGTGGCGTGTCCGTATTCGCGTTTTCAATCTGTTATGTTTGATAAAGATACACTCGTGGTTACTTACGATAGCGCGCGCGGTGAAAACCGTGGCCCACGTAAACGTAAGGCCGACCCAAAAGCACTTAACTTAGGTGACTGCGTAGATTGTAATTTATGTGTAGAGGTATGCCCAGCAGGAATAGATATTCGAAATGGTTTGCAATATGAATGTATAAACTGTGGCTTATGTATTGATGCTTGCGACGATACTATGAATAAATTTGGTTATGAAAAAGGGTTAATAAAATACGCTAGTGGAGAGCAAATGGCGGGTAAAAAAACCAACCCTTTTAGGCTTAAATTGGTTGGATATGGTGTTTTGACCGTGATGCTAATTGTAGCTATGTTTGCTTGGGTGGCACAAAGAACACCAATTGAAGCCTCGGTACTGCGCGATAGAGGCGCCTTGTACAGAGTAAATTATGAGGGTTTAGTAGAAAACCCTTATACGTTAACGATTATAAATAAAACCCAACAAACATTGCACTACACTATTGCTATATCAGGCTTAGCAGAGGCTAAATTAACTAGCCCAGATACAACACTAATTCAACCTGGAATGATGAGGCGTATACCCGTAACGGTGACTGCAGATGGCTTTGATATTTCAAACAAGGTAAGTAAAGTTAAATTTATTATTTTTGCAGAAGAAGATCCGAGCATTAGCATAACGAAAGATAGTTACTTTTATAAAAATTAAAAGTATAAAAATGCCCAAGCTAGTTTACCTACTTGGGCATTTTAATAGGATTATTAATTGTATATATTTAAACCCAGATCACAGATTAATTATGTAATCTAATGCGCTCGTAATTACGGCTACTTGCGCCAAAATACATTCTTCGTCACTTGCTGTAGGGCTATCTGGGTATACTTCAGTGGTGGTTACATAAGGTGCATTGGTAAAGCCCATACATAAACCTAATTCGCGAGCAGCGTAGTTGATCACCCCAAATTGCTCTTGTGGCACACCAATAAGTTGGTTATTTTCATCACTTGGGGCAATGTGGGTTACTTTTGCTACGCTATCAATAATGGCTTTTTGAAATGCAGCCTCAGGTTTAGTGCTATCGGCCACTAAATAAAAACCATCGGGAATATTCCAATTAGTATTTACTGTGCCTTCGCGTGCAGCTAGTGCCGGGCGAAACTCGCTGTTGTCGCTGTCGGTCGTTTCGTGCAAATCAATATGAGCAATTAAATCTAACTCAAGGGATTTTACATACGCCATAATCGCCGCCGACTCTTGCGCTGGGCTACCTTCATAAAATGAGCGGTTAGGATCAATGGCTTCTGGGTTCCAGCGGTTTATCGTTTCGTACCCCCAAGGGCTAATACAAGGTGCGATTACAATATTAAAATGCTGACTATATTTTTGCGCTGCCGTTTTTGCAAACCTAAGCGCGCCGTGTACACCGCTAGTTTCGTAGCCATGTACACCACCGGTAATTAAAACGGTAGGTTTGTTAGTGTTAAAGTCAGCGGTTTTTAAAACAAATAAAGGATATTTGCCTGCAACGTAATTTAGTTCGCCATATTGTTCTACATTTAGCTCATCTTTGAGCTCGTTAATGAGGGTTACTACTTCATTTTGATAGCTGCGTTTAATATTTTGGCGGGTTAACCAATCGGCTTTATCGTTGTTATTCCACTTAGTGCCAGGTGTGCCAATAGGATATGTGCTGTTAGTCATAATAAACCTTTAATAATAATTATAATTAACCTTATAGCAAGGCTATATAGCAAATGCAGTTAATATAATTAGTAAATAAAGGCACAGCTTAACGCTGACTAAAATAAGGCGCAAATTAAAACGATAAACAGCTGTTTTAATTTTTTAAATTAGCTATTTACTAAGCTCAGTTATAGTAAGTTGTTAAATTAAATGTATTATAAAAGAGTATGTTACAATTGTTTTATTACCTACTTAGATATTGAGTATTATGGCGCAGTATTTTGCCACACCTAGTTGGTTAGGCCGTTTTTTCACCCGTATTAAATTACTCAGTATTGAGCAGGAAAGCTTAGTGATTGAGTTTAAAAACGCGACTAAGCAATCGTTTTTAATCAAGGATTTTAACGATTTTTCGCAGTTGCAAAACCGGATATTTAGCGCCAAAATTAATTTAACTCTAGGTGAAAATAGTGCTCATACTACTATTAGCTTTTTAAACAAAGCACAGGCAAAAGCACTAAACATTGCAATTAACCAATATTTTTCGCAAGCGCTTGAACACAAAATAAATAATGCTAAAGCTTTATTAAAGCGCACTGCGTTAGATGAGTATTTACGCGACAGTAATACCACAATTTTAAGCGCTGAGGTGTTTTCACTGAGCAAGCGCTATCAGCAAAACCGCAATGTGTGGCAAGGGTATTTACCTTCAAATAGTAGCCAGTTTTTATCGGTATTGGCCAGTGCAAAAAATAAGAATGATGCTATTGCACAACTGCGTAATAAATATGAGCGCAAGCAACTTGCTCAACGAGCTGATTTTTATAATAACGTGGAGTCAAACCCATTAACTAATGAGCAGCGTCTTGCTGTAATACGCAATAACGATAAAAATTTAGTATTGGCTGCTGCAGGTACCGGTAAAACCTCAGTTATGGTAGCCAAAGCACTTGATCTAATTGCCACAAAACAAGCAATGCCAGAGCAAATACTGGTACTTGCTTATAATAAAACAGCGGCGCAAGAGCTTAAAACACGCTTTATTAAACGCGCCCAGCAGGCTAAATTATCAAGCAAGTCACCAGAGGTTTTAACTTTTCATGCGTTAGGGTTGCAGCTGCTACAGCAGGCAGGTAAAGGTTGCAACATATCGCCTTTTGTAAGTGATTTTGGCGCGCTGTCGAGCTGGCTAACATCATGGCTAAGTGAGCAAGTACAAGGCCAACCGGTATTATTAAGCGCCTTTATTGCTATGCTCGATAAGCCTTTAGTATCCTGCGATACTCATAAAAGTAAGTTTAATGCTACGCAAGTACTGGCAATATTAAAAGACTCAGGGCAGCTTAAGCATGAGGTTGATAAATATTTAAAATGCTTAGCAGCTATAAGGGCTGAACAGTTAACCGATAGCGAAATTACTCAGCGGCTTAAGCGCCAAAATAATCAATTAAATACTGTTCAACTAAGTACCAATCAATTAAATACGAGTCAAGTTAATAGCAATCAAAAAAGCACTAATCATCACAGTGCGGCCGCGCAGTTATTAATTGCTATGCATCGCGCTTATAAAACGCAACTCATTGCGCAAAACTGTATTGATTTTGACGATATGATTTTACAAGCTACTCAGGCTGTAAATAAGCAGCAAGTGAATGTGCCATGGCAGCATATTTTAGTGGATGAATTTCAGGATATTTCTGCTGCACGTATGGCTTTATTAAACAGTTTAATTAAGCATGGTCATAAGGTGCGTTTTACCGCTGTAGGTGACGACTGGCAGTCAATTTATCGGTTTTCTGGTGGTAACTTAGCACTTACCACACGTTTTAATGAGTTAGTGGGTAGTCATTCGTTAACGTTGTTGCAAAAAACATTTAGGTATAACAATAGTATAAGTGACGTAGCGGGGTGTTTTGTTATGCAAAACCCTGAGCAGTATAAAAAGCTCATTATTACTCATACACAAGTGGCTGAGCCTCAAGTTATTTTATTAGATGACGTGTACCAAGGTAAAAAGTCGTTAGAGCTAAAAACCCAGCAAGCTATCAATACTATTCAAAAACACCATGCAAACGCGAGTATTGCTGTATTGAGCCGTTATCGTTATACGCTCAACAAAGTGCAACAGCATTTAGCCTCACAACAAAAAAGTGCAAACGTAGCATTTTTAACCCTGCATAGCGCCAAAGGGTTAGAAGCAGATTACTGTATTATTATAGGGTTAGAGCAGGGGAAGTTTGGCTTTCCGAGTAGTCAGCAAAATAATCCGCTGCTGGAGGCTTTACTACCTAGCCAAGACACCTTTGCTTATTCAGAAGAGCGGCGTTTATTATATGTGGGGCTTACCCGAGCAAAACATAAGGCTTACTTAATTGCCGATGCTAAACAGCCGTCGTTATTTATTAAAGAATTAATAAATGACAACTATCCAATTCATATTGCATCTACTTTGTTTAGCAAATAACAAAAAGCAATAGTATGCAGTGACTGTAACCAGAGGCTGTTGTTAAGCGCTAACTTGGTGAGTTAATTAATGGTTCATACTGATATAAATTAGCGTATTGACGTTGGTGTTCGGCAAATAAATAAGCTCTTAATTGTTCTTTACCAGTATGAATGTGTTTTATTTTAGCTGCAAGGCCATGCTTGCTTTGCCTTACAGGCTCAATATCCATAGATACAGATTCTTTATTTGGTAGGGTAAATTCTACGTGTTGAACTTTTGATAAGTTTTTGTGTTTACCTGTGGGCTTTAAAAATACACCTGTGCTTGAAATTGATTCAATGCAAAAGCCTTGGCTTTTAATATTTAAATGGCTCCAGCGCCAACTGCGTTGAGTACCTTTAGTATCAATAACTTCAGGAGCGCTTAAAGTGGGTGTAATTGTGCCGGAACTATTAATTTTTAAGTGTAGCGGAAACCACAGTTGATAATGGGCAACCTCAGCCAGCAGAGTTAAATTGGCATTGCTAAGTAACTGCGCAACACTAACAGGCACACTGCTTTGCATGGTTAACATAGGCTCATGAGGTAATGCAGGTTTTTGATCGGATTTAAATAAGTCAGATAAAAAGTCTATTTCTTCAGCAGAAAAATCCATATTCCATACTCGGGTTGCCTAAAATATAAGCATAAGTTAAACAAAACACCGGCTCAATAAACAGCGTGTTTAATTTTGTTTAGGTACTATTTAACCGCTTTAGGTAGTTAGTATCTTTAGCTAAACAAAGCGATACGCGCGTTATTGGCTTAACACCATATCTAGATTCAGATATAAAGTTGCAGCCCAAGTTATTAAAAATTAACATGATGTAATTACAAGCCACTTCTTATTTGGGTTATATCATGACGCATGCATTTACACATTACAGACAACAGCAATTGGCCCGCTTTTTAGCTGTGTTATTAAGCATTACGTTTTGTGCTAGTTTAACGGCCGCAGAGCAAAGCCAAACGTTAATTTTAGTTGGTAGCGAGCTAAGTAGCTGCAGTAGTTTAAACACGCAGCAGTGCGATAAAAACACCCAAATAGCGGGTAAAGCAGAGCATTTATTTAGCGTTACGGCTGAAAAAGTTAAAAAAATCACTCAGCGGTGGCCAAGTACTAATCAAGAAGTTAAAAGTAGCACAGCTAAAGTTTTATTTGCGATACAGGCTAAGTCATCAGCATCAATAACTAAGCCTGCACTGTTATGGCACTGGCGCGATATTGATAATACCCAGCTTAATAGCCTGTCGGAGCAAGAGTATCATTTTGTTATGGATATGCTTGAAGTGCCTCAGTTTAGTTCTCAAGGGCAGCGATTAGCAGAGCAAGTTAACCCTAATTTGAATAATGAACCGACTATAAACAATATACTACAATTTATAACGGGTAGTTTAAAGGTAGCTAACGAACAACCAAGTATGTTGGCAATTACAGCAGCAAGCCGTGACCCTTATGCTGCTGCCGATTTTACTCAAGGTTTATTGAGCACGGCAAGTGTAAACAGCCAATGGTTAGCATTGACCCCTGCATTAGTTAAAGCAATTACTACAAACACCTGTGAAAAATTACCACAATATAGGCAATCAGAAATGCGCTTGTATAACCGTGAGGCTATTTATCCCGATCGCATCCAAGCAGAAAATACCCTTTGCAGTAATGGCGTTAATAGCTTGGTAAAGCTAATAAACAACAGTACAGGAGTGATTTTTAATAATGGCGAGCAAGACTTAACGCGCAGCGTACTGTTTGATGAAAACAACCAAGCTTACCCGTGGACTAAAGCATTGCAAACACGCCCTGTTGTTATAGGTAGCGGCGCGGGGGCGGCTATTCAAAGCGGTGGCAAAAACACAAGTGGTAACATAGCTACAATTACTAAAGGGTCGAGCCTTTTGGCTTTACAGGCAGATATTAACGATAGTTCTATGTTTAATCTTGCTGGTGGCCTTGCAACATTTAATTATGGCATGATCGATACTCACTTTAGTGAACAAAACCGTACATTAAGGTTGGCAACAGTACTTGATAAAACGCAACAAAAGTTTGGTTTTGGTATTGATGAAGCCACGGCATTAGTCGTTATAAAGTCATCCGCAGGTAACTTAATTACCGTAATAGGTAAAAGTGGTGTGGTATATTTAAAAGCAAAAGGCAATCAGCATTATAACTACTCATACTGGCCTGCAGGCAGCGTTATTGATATTAAAAATGAAGACTTTACCCTAAGCCAGCGCAGCATTGAAAAAGCTTTAGCAAATATTAAAATACCAGCATTACCGCTACAACGATTTGGCTCTATATTAACGAATGCAAAATTACGCTCACTTATTCAAGCTATGTGTTTAAGCCAAGAGCAAAGTACAGTTGCCCAACAAGATCAGTTTATATTGAGCTTAAGTGTACAAGCTAACACTGCGTATCATCGTATTAATAAGGATCAATATGGCTGTGCTATCAGTCATTTAGAACTTGCAGTGAGTACATTTTAGTTCTGAAAGTTTACTAGAGCGTGTTTAATTAAAACGGCCAAAATATTGTTTATAAAACTATATTGGCCGTTTTAATACTTAGTAGCCAGCGGGGCGGCTATCACGCATGATAAAATCTAGTTTTATTTGTGCTTTTATTGGCTGCGACAGATCAGTTATTTCAATCATTTCGCATTCATCTCTGATCATTTCAGCTATTAGGCTCGGATAATGACGGCAGTCTTCGGGGCGGTCTAAGTAAATACTGCAAGTATATTTATTTTTCGCTTGAGGGTTTGTTTTAGGCTCAACCTCTAAAAAAGGGCATCTGCTTAGCCTAACGCCCGATTTAGGATCGAACCATATCTCATTATTTTTAACAAATTCAAAGATTTCAGGGTTAAATATTTCCCATAAATCAATTTCTTCTTGGGTAGCACTCAAGTCGCCATCGCCGTATTTAATACAACATTTACCGCATTGATTACAGTCTTTCATAGTTTGCCAGTTAGCATAATAACCAGGCCACAGTGTAGCACTTATATTGATATGCGGTGTTGTTGGCTAAAAGGTTTAAGTTTTTACCAAGAGTATATAAAATAGCGAGCATATTGTATTACTAAGCTTTGCAGTACGCGGAGCATGATTAAAAGAGTTATAAAAATGAGCGAAGAGCAAAGTGTAATTGATAATCTAGCCGACCTTGAAAGTTTTTTACTTAATGTAGAAAGCGGTGGTTTTGGACTTAAAGGTGTTGCCGGTGTTGGTATGGCTACTAATAACAAGGATGGCAGCCGTTTTGTTGCTGTGTTTGACGATAATCAAAAGCTACTTTTAGCACGCATGATTACAGAAAACGTATTCCAAACAGGGCAAGACATGGTTCGTAATGGTGTAGGGCGCAAGCATTAACTATAATAGTTAAAACGCCGCTTTAATTTAAACTGTTAAATTAAAGCGGCGTTTATTTTGTTTTTAGCCTATAAGCTTATTTAAGGTTTATAGGCGCTATCAACTTCAACAGCCTCATCTATAACTTATTAATAAATAATGGCAGGGTTTGGCTTATTCGGCGAACCTAACATTTCGCGATAAGATGGTGGCTGCAAACCTTCTCTGTCGGTAATATTAAAATGCTTAGCTATTTCGGCAGCAATTACAGTGTGCCCGTTAAGCTCGTCACCTTTAGGGTCATTAGCAATAGCATAAACAATATCACCAATAAATTCTGGTGACTCTGCGGTTGCCATAAACTGCTGGTATTGCTCTTTATCTAGTTTACCTATAATGGCCGAACGTTCGGTTAAGAGTGGCCCCATCCAAATAGATACAGCACGCATACCTGTGCCTTTAAAGTCTACCGCCATATCATGAGCAAGCTTATCAAGGCCCGCCTTTTGTGCACCATAAGCAGGCCCATGAATATAACAACTAGCACCAAATGATGAACCAAACATAATTAAGCCACTGTTATGCTTAGCCATTAGTTTTGCGCCATGCCAACTAGCCACGTAAGCAGAGCGTAAACCTACATCTAAAATTTTACCCGCATCAATCTCTTTTTCCCAAAATGGCTTTTGTTCAACTAATTGATCATGAATAAATGCAGCGTTATTAACCAAAATATCTAATCGGCCTTGCTCTTTTTCAACCTGAGCAAACAATGCGGCGGTTTGTGCATCGTCACTGTGATCGCACACCACAGCAATACCTATACCACCTGCTTGATTAATTTGCTCGGCAGTTTCATATACTGTTCCGGGTAATACCGAGCCATCCCACCCTAAAACTGAGCCTGTTTTTATACTGCGGCCAGTAACATAAACTGTCATGCCTTTTTTACCTAAAGCTAAGGCAATGCCTCTGCCTGCACCGCGGCTAGCACCGGTTACAATGGCAACTTTTGCTTCTTCCTGTTGCATGAATTCCCTCATTTAAAAAACGACACATAAAAAATACTAAAGGTTAAATTGGCTAACCAGCTCAATTTAGTTTCGATAGTAGTCGTACTAGTAATAAAGATATATTTGTATTGAAATTAGCATGTAAAGCCTTAGTATAAAAGCCTAGCTTAAAAATCAACCAAAAAACAAAGGGCTGCTATGAAATATACAAAGACTACCGAGCAACGTTTACAGCAACTAGAAGACAAGCAATCAATATTAGAGTTGAAATATCGCTACCTAAATGCCTGCGATGAAAAACAACCTGAGGTGGTAACTAATTGTTTTATTAGCGGCGAAGTAGATATTAACTTTGGTCACATTGGCCAATTTAACCGACGAGAAGATTTTGTGGCTGTTTTTAAAGATCTTGGTTGCCACGACCATATAGTTGATATGCATCACGCACAAAATCCGGTTTTTTTAGAGCTCACCAACAATACAGCCAAGACTAAAATTAACCTTCGCTTTCAAAGTATCAACACCAAAGATAAGCTCCATGTGCAATTAGGTGGCTACTACCTCGACGAATTTGAAAAGCAAAGAGACGGTCAATGGCTGATCAGCAAAAGTGCATTTATAATAAATTCGGTAAGCATGAGTGATTTTTCAGGTGAATATAGCAAAGTGGTTTATAGCGGAAGCTGCATGCCAGACTAGGTTACTGTATATTTTTTAAATTCAGGAAAGGTAGCAATAAAGTAACTGAGCGTGTTGCGAAGTAATTGATTTTGGTTATTTAAAAGGCTTTTAAAGTTGGTCGGTATGGAGAGATATTAAACAGACACCCATCTTAATATTTGTAAAAAGATATTAAACAGACACCCATCTTAATATTTGTAATATCAGTGTAATTAACTAAGCTCTGGTTAGTGCAATAATTAAGCAGGGTGTCACATGGTTATCGCAAGAAAGCGTCAGGTAAGTTTGGTCGATACAAAATACTATCACTGTATTTCGCGCTGTGTACGCCGTGCATTTTTATGCGGCGTAGACAACTTTACTAATCAATCGTATGAACATCGCAGAGGGTGGGTTGAAAGCAAATTACTTGCCCTCGCTAACGTATTTTGTATCGATGTGTGCGCGTATGCAGTAATGAGTAATCACACCCACTTAGTACTCTATGTTGATGATAAAAAAGCCAAGCGACTAACCGATAAAGCCATTATTCAGCGGTGGCACAGGCTTTGTAAAGGCACTGTACTCACTAACAAATATCTGCAAGGTGAAGAGCTAAGTAAAATTGAATGGCTCTTTCTAAATGAAACAATCATTGAATACCGAGAACGCTTAGCTAATATCAGTTGGTTTATGCGCTTATTAAATGAAGACATTGCGCGCAGAGCTAATAAAGAAGATAACTGTACCGGCCGCTTTTGGGAAGGACGCTTTAAATCACAAGCCCTCTTAGATGAAGCCGCATTAATCGCCTGTATGGCATATGTTGACTTAAACCCAATAAGAGCAAAGGCAGCAACAACACCAGAAACATCAGAGCATACCAGCGTAAAAATACGCATTGAAAGTGCCACTGCAGGTAAGCAACCGAAGCAACTCCTGCGCTTTTCAGGTAAATCAAAAAAGCACATGGCAAAAGGATTACCCTTTGCGCTTAAATCTTACCTTGAACTAGTAGAATTAACCGGACGTTGTATACGCGAAGGTAAAGCAGGCTATATCGAAAGCAGCACTTTACCCCTGTTACAAAGAGTAAACATTACCCCCGAAAACTGGCTAAAACTCACCACGCAATTTAGTCGCGTATTTCATGGTGCAGTAGGTCGCCCAGCGTCACACGAAGGATACTGCGAACACCTAAACAGAAAGCGGCGCGCAAACGTTAGTAACTGCGAAAAACTACTGGCTTAAAGCGTTACTTCAAAAAGTTACCCGTTATTTCCCTTCACTGTGAAAGCACAGTATTTCGCATGCCTAAAAATGAATAAAAAGTAGGTAAAAACGATGTTATTTGAGCTAGCGGAAGCATTTTGAATATTTAGGACACTTTAAGCCAAACGATATTTATCTTAGTAAAAATTAAAGCGATTAATTATTAGAATGGGTGTCACATTAATTTTTTATTTGTCCTTACAATTTATTTAAGATATTTGCAGGGCTTTGTAAGCTACTGCTCTATTATCACTGCTGTACCCGAGGCGACAATAAACAACATGCCAGCTTTACCACCGCCTGATATTTCACTGTAGTCTAGGTCTATACCAATTACAGCGTTAGCGCCTAAAGAATAGGCTTCTTTTCTTAGCTCAGTTAAAGCTGTTCTGCGGGCATCTCTTAAAGTGTTTTGTATACTTTTATTTCTGCCACCAAAAGTATCACTGAGACTGGCTAATATATCTTTGAAGATATTCATCCCATAAACACACTCAGCAGTTATAACATCCAACCTTTTGAGTACTTTTAAATTTGATGCTGTTTCAGTAGTAAGCACAACTTCGTTAGGGCCTCTAATTACTTTAAAGTTTTTTGTAGTGAGGCTATCTTTTCTTTTTTCAATTTCGCTTAGGTTATTTTTTATTCTTTCATTTAAAGCTGAGAGTTTAGTATTTAGATATATATCTTTTGTAGCTTCTATCTTATGAGCAGTTTCTTTAGAAACACTCGTTAAATATTTACCATAGAAAAGGAGATCATAAGAGGAGTTACATTCAACAGTCCTCAAACCCGCTATACCATAGTCTTTTGATTTAAAGCTGAGTAGTACACTAGAGAGCGTAATTTCATTGTTGTTTACATCTAAAAGCTTTTCATTAATATTATTATTTATCGTTGTGTTTTCTTTGATGCCATGTTTTTTATACACACCAGATAAGCTATAAGTCGTGATTAAATTGCAAAGGAATTCATTCTTATAAAATATTGATGCGACACCTTTGTAACCATCTTTTTTTAGTGAAAAGCTGAGGTGCTCAATCTCATAAGTTGTTTCAGTAAAGTTATTGGTTAGGCCTTTGTCGTTTAAAGTCCATTCGGTTTTGGTATTTGAAGCTTTTGATTGTTGATTATCTGATAAAAACATAACCGTCCTTAGTAGTTTTAGTGTTATTAGAATTACAAAAGGCGCTAGCAAATTCAAGTCATTTAAGTTTAATTATCCATAGCCTTCTTATTGAACACAATTTTATGCCTAACTGAATCGCCCGAAATGATTGTAATAAAAGGAAGGGTATAATATGACCTTCTAAGGAGGATATATGAATACACAGCATAGAATTGATAACGATAAACTAGTATTTAAAGCGCTGGTATTAAAGCTTAATGAATCGCATAAATATAAAAACCCTAGCTACCAGTATTTAGTTAATCATTTAAATAACATAAACTTAAAAACTAGTTGGGGTAATACATGGACGCGTAAAAGCTTATTTAGATATTTACAAAGAAACGGGTTTTCGGGTGTATGGGGGCTTAGAAATAGCCTAGAACAATACAGCAAGCTAGCTAAATTTTTATAGGGTATTTTCCTACACCGTAGAAGGGGGATTCGCAACCAGTACGCGCAAGCAATTAAAGAGTTGAATTTTAATTCCCGACTATAAAAAAGAGTAGAGTGGCTACACATTGGCTACACGCAATGCGTTAGGCTAAAACGGAAGTCTTATAATTAGAGGTAAGGTATTGATTTAAATGGTCGGTATGGAGAGATTCGAACTCTCGACCCCTGCCACCCCATGACAGTGCGCTACCAAGCTGCGCCACATACCGACTGAGGTTGCAATAGTACGTGTATTTTTTTAAAAATCAATAAGCATTTGTTTGTTTGAGTGTTTTTTGCGCAAGCAGGCTGAAAATAGTTTCCTTGCGCAATTAAAAGTAGTTAAGCATGGCGCTAGTCTTTATTTAACCACAGTTTGATCGTGTTATACATTTCGTCTCGTAGTATTGGTTGCGCAGTTTTGTTAGGGTGCAAGTTATCGTTTTGCATTAAGTCGTTTTGCCCAGCAACTTTAAGTACAAAAAAGTCCATAAGGTAAGCGTTTGTATTTTTACTTACTTGTGTAAAACTATCGGTAAACATTTTACTGTAACGTGGCCCGTAATTTGGGGGAATATAAATTTCCATTAAAGCGCTGGTGGCATTGGCTGCTTGGCTTTTTTTGATTAATTCGGTTAAGTTAGCTTGTAGCTTACTCACCGGAAAACCACGTAAACCGTCGTTTGCGCCCAGCTCAATAAGTACATGAGTTGGTTGATACTGCGCTAGCAAAGCATCTACACGGCGCAGTGCGCCACCGGTTGTTTCGCCACTGATACTGGCATTAATAAGTTTGATATTACTTTGCTCAGCATCGTATTTATCTTGTAACAATTGTACCCAGCCTTGTTCTTGTTTAAGTCCGTAGGCTGCGCTTAAACTGTCACCAAGTATTAAAATGGTGTTATTAGCTGCTGCACTTAGTGGTTTGATAACTAAAAATAAAATGAATACAAAACGTAGGATTGAATGAGTCATATGTCAGCGCTTTCTCAATTAAATATAATTCAAGTAAATGGTTTGTCTAAAGTGGTATCTACCTTTGAAGGTGAGTTGCCCATCCTCAGCGACATCAGCTTTAATGTCAAGCATGGCGAATCTGTTGCAGTAGTGGGCACTTCTGGTTCTGGTAAATCTACGTTACTTAGTTTGTTAGCTGGGCTTGATACGGCGAGTGGCGGTGAAATATTTTTAGATGGCGAGCCGCTACATAATCTCGATGAAGAAGCGCGTGCTGGGCTGCGCGCCGCAAAAGTAGGCTTTGTATTTCAGTCGTTTATGTTAGTACAAAGTTTAACAGCGCTTGAAAACGTAATGCTACCCGCTGAACTTGCAGGGGAGCGCGACGCTAAACAGCAAGCACTTATTTTGCTAGAAAAGGTAGGTTTGGGTCATCGCATCGACCATTATCCGTCGCAACTCTCTGGTGGTGAGCAGCAACGTGTTGCAATTGCGCGGGCATTTATTGGCACGCCAAAAATACTGTTTGCCGATGAGCCTTCGGCAAATCTAGACAGTAAAAACGGTAAAATGATTGAGTCGTTATTATTTGATCTAAATTCGCAGCACGGTACTACGCTTATTTTAGTAACGCATGACGAGGCACTTGCACAAAAATGCCAGCATATTATTCAAATTGAAGGTGGCCGATTAGTAGAAAACTCAGCAGAGGAAATAGCAAATGTGGGCTAAGTTAGCGCTTAAGTTATTTTCGCGGGAGTTTCGCCGTGGTGAGCTTACGGTGATAAGTGCGGCTATAGCGCTTGCGGTACTTACCGTGCTTACTTTATCTATGGTTACCGAGCGTATTGCACAGAGTATTGCGCAAAAAAGTAGCGCCTTTATTGCCGCCGACCGAGTGCTTGGCAGTAATCACGTAATCGACACTTCTTATATAGCTAAAGCAGAGCAACAAAATTTAAAAACCGCACAAATGCTTTACTTCGACACTATGTTATTTGCCAACGACGAAATGCAATTTAGTTCGGTAAAAGCGGCCTCAAGTGGTTACCCGTTAAAGGGGCAACTTAAGGTTAAGTCGAGCCTAAATGGAGAAACCGAAGTTGCTAACGGCGGACCAACACTTGGCAATGTGTGGCTTAGCGAGTCGGTATTTTATAGTTTAAATATAGATATAGGCGATGTAGTAGAGCTAGGTGCTGCATTATTTAACGTTGAAAAAGTAATTGTAGAAGAGCCCGACGCGCCTTTTAATGTGTTTTCGAGTAGCCGCAGGGTGCTTATAAACATTAACGACGTGGAAAAAACAGAAGTAATACAACCGGGTAGCCGAGTGTTTTATCGTCAGCTTTATGCCGGCGATGAAAGCGATATAAATAGTTTTTACGATTGGCTAAAACCGCAGTTAAAAGAAAACCAGCAATGGTATGGCGTAAAAGATCGCCAATCGCCAATATCTAATAGTTTAAACCGTGCAGAAAGCTTTTTGTTGCTAGCAGGTTTGCTGGGCATTATTTTAGCCGCAGTGGCAATTGCGGTGTCTGCAAAGCGTTATTGTGAACGCCAATACGACCCAGTTGCTATGATGAAAACCTTAGGTGGTAGCCGGGCAATGATCCGCAAAATTTACCTTACACACTTATTAATGGTGTGTTTAATGGCGGTAACAGTGGGTTTATTAATTGGTTATGGTTTACAAGAAATTGCAACACATTATTTAGCAAAAAGCATGGGTACAACGTTGCCAATGGCGGGTTTTAAGCCGTGGTTAGTGGCAATTAGCACAGGTGTAATTTGTGCAGTGATGTTTTCTATCAAGCCGTTATTTGATTTATTTGATATTCCGCCATTGCGAGTGCTGCGTCGTAACTTAGGCGATAAACTAGCGGTTAGCAGGGTGCACTTAGCTATGAGTGCGTTTACCGTGTTTTTACTCATGTGGCTATTTAGCAATAATATAAAAATTACTCTGATTTTGTTTGCCTCAACCCTAACTTTAATTGGCGTGTTGTTTTTGGTGTCTAAAGTTATATTTGGTGGTGGCCGTAAATTGGGCTTAAAGCCGGGTAATAGTTGGTCGCTGGCAATTGCGTCAATTCAAAAGCGTGCAAATGTGAATGCAGTCCAGCTGATCAGCTTTTCCCTCGCTATTAAGCTATTACTATTTTTAGTGGTACTTAAAAACGACATGATAGCCGATTGGCAGTCGCAGTTACCAGACGATGCTCCCAATGCATTTTTAGTCAATATTACCCAAAACGAACTTGAGCCAATTAATACTTATTTGGCGCAAAAAAACATTCAGGTATCGGAGTTTTATCCCACCATTCGTGGCCGGGTAAATGCGGTAAATGGCGAGCTGGTAGCGCGAGAAGTATCATTGCAAGACAACGAGAAAAAAGATGAAGAGGCACGCGCTGGTATTGGTCGCGAGCTAAATTTAACCTGGCTTGAAACGCCGCCAGCGCAAAACGAAATAGTGCAAGGGCAGTGGTTTAATGAAAACACATTAGCAGAGGCATCTATTGAGGAGTCTATGCTTGAGCGTTTAGATGTTGAACTTGGCGACACGTTAACGTTTTTAATTGGTGCGCAGTCGTTTGACGCTAAAATTACCAGTGTGCGTAAAGTAAACTGGGCCACCCTTAAGCCAAACTTTTTTATTATTTTAAGTCCTGATGTGCTCAAAGACTTTCCGGCAACCTATATATCGTCGGTACGTATTGAGCCTGATCAAAAACGCGACTTTAGTCAATTGCTGCGCAGCTACCCAACGGTTACCGCCATAGATGTAGGTAACTTTGTTAAACAAATACAATCAACCATAGAGCAAGTGTCACTTGCAATTGGCTTTGTACTTACTATTGTGGTGTTGTGTGGTGCACTGGTATTAATATCGCAAGTGCAAGCAAGCTTAGGCGAGCGCATGCAAGAAATTGTAATACTGCGCACACTTGGTGCAAAAAGCCGGCTTATTAAAAACGCCACTTTATATGAGTTTTTATTGCTTGGTGGTTTGGCCGGCTTAGTTGCCGCTTTTTTTAGTGATATTGCGCTATTAATTGTACAGCAGCAGTTATTTGATCTGGCGGGTAAATTACATCCACATATTTGGATAATAGGACCGGTGGCAGGTGGAGTGTTTGTAGCGGGGTTAGGCTATTTTATGATTGCTCGCACACTTAAGCAAAACACCCAAGGGCTGGTGCGTGCGTTAGGTTAAGTTGCCAATATTTAAGCAAAAGGAAAACGCCCACTTAAGTGGGCGTTTTTGTTTTATTGTTACTGGTAATTTATACAGTGCTCTGGCATTATTAGCCTAATTAACGAATAACAATAATGAGGGTGCTTTTTGGCCATAATTTTAGGGATTGATCCAGGCTCACGCTTAACTGGCTACGGTGTTGTAGCGCATCAGGGATCTAAATTCACTTATTTAGGCAGTGGTTGCATTAAATTAGCGGATCATGAGTTTCATATAAGACTTAAAATGATTTACCAAGGCATTACCCAGCTTATAGAGCAGTTTTCGCCAGAAACCTTCGCGATAGAAAAAGTGTTTATGGCGCACAATCCCGACTCAGCCTTAAAGCTAGGCCAAGCACGTGGTGCTGCTATTGTAGGCGCTGCAATGGCCGACTTACCAGTATTTGAATACTCAGCAAGGCAAATAAAACAAGCCGTAGTAGGCAATGGTGGCGCCGATAAAACTCAAGTACAGCATATGGTTAAAAACATTTTAAAACTACCTGGTACGCCACAAGCTGATGCCGCCGATGCACTGGCTATTGCTATTTGCCATGCGCACTCAGAACAAAATTTAATAAAACTAGCGGGTAGCGCAAGCAAAACCGTTAGAGGACGTTTAAGGAAATAACTATGATTGGTCGCTTAAATGGTATTTTAGTAGAAAAACAACCTCCCGAAATATTATTAGAGGTAAATGGTGTTGGCTACGAAGTGCAAATGCCAATGACCTGCTTTTACGACTTACCTAAAGTTGGCGAAAATGCCATTGTTTATACTCATTTTGTAGTACGCGAAGATGCACAACTATTGTTTGGCTTTAACAATAAAGTAGAGCGTGCCTTATTTAGAGAGTTATTAAAAGCCAATGGCGTAGGGCCAAAGCTAGGTTTAGCTATTTTGTCGGGTATGTCGGCGCAGCAATTTGTAAGCTGTGTAAATAACGAAGACTCCACAAGCTTAGTTAAATTACCCGGTGTAGGTAAAAAAACCGCCGAGCGGCTAGTACTCGAAATGAAAGACAGATTAAAAAATTGGGGCAACGATTTATTCACCCCTTTCAGCGACAGTGCGGTTATTGAGCCGTTTAGCGACGCAACAATTGCTAATAATGCCGCCGATGATGCTGTGTCGGCTTTGGTGTCGCTAGGTTATAAATTGCCACAAGCGCAAAAAGCAGTAAAATCAGTAAGTAAACCCGATATGTCTACTGAGGTTCTTATTAAAGAATCTTTAAAATCAATGCTGTGAGTAACCTATGATCGAAGCTGATCGCTTAATTGACGCGACTGAAAAACCCAACGAAGACTCTATAGACCGTGCAATTAGGCCAAAATTACTCGCCGATTACCGTGGTCAACCGCATGTTAAACAGCAAATGGAAATTTTTATTGAAGCGGCCCGTAGCCGAGGCGAAGCACTCGATCACCTGCTTATTTTTGGCCCACCAGGTTTGGGTAAAACTACATTAGCTAATATTGTTGCCAACGAGCTGCAGGTAAATATAAAGGCAACCTCAGGGCCAGTGCTCGAAAAAGCCGGTGATTTAGCCGCATTGCTAACCAACCTTGAAGAAGGTGATGTATTATTTATTGATGAAATACACAGGTTAAGCCCACAAGTTGAAGAAATACTCTACCCAGCAATGGAAGACTACCAACTTGATATTATGATAGGTGAAGGCCCAGCAGCACGCTCGATAAAATTAGATTTACCCTCGTTTACGCTTATTGGCGCAACGACTCGCGCGGGTTCGTTAACCTCGCCACTGCGTGACCGCTTTGGTATTGTGCAGCGCTTAGAGTTTTATTCAGTAGAAGACTTATCGTACATAGTAGGGCGATCGGCGCATTTTCTTGATTTAGAAATGTGCGACGAGGGTGCAGTTGAAATTGCTAAACGCTCACGCGGTACCCCCCGTATTGCCAATAGATTACTACGCCGAGTGCGTGACTACACCCAAGTAAAGTCAGACGGTACGGTAAACGCCGAAGTGGCAGAGCTGGCACTTAATATGATCGATGTAGATAAAAGCGGTTTTGATTATATGGATCGTAAGTACTTACTCGCCATTATAGAAAAATTTATGGGCGGCCCAGTTGGGCTCGACAATATAGCTGCAGCTATTGGCGAGGAAAAAGAGACTATTGAAGATGTAATAGAACCCTTTTTAATTCAACAGGGCTTTATTCAGCGTACACCCCGTGGACGAATAGTGTCAGACAACGCATATCATCACTTTGGTTTACTACCAAAGCAAGACTAATAAAAAGCTTTACCCAATTTAAAAAGCCATTGCGATTAATTAATTGCAATGGCTTTTTAGTTTATGCTTAGCCGTGTTTTATGTTGCTTTGCGCTGCCGTTATATTCATTCTATAGGCACGTTATTGGCGCTATACTTGGTGAGTTTTAATGTGGTTGGTATGCGTACTTAAATTTAGCAATAATTCACGATGCGTTAAGTCAATCAAGGTTATTGTGCCTGCGTTATATTGCTGGTGTTAACTAATAGGTGGCTTGCTGTGGCGCACTAGCTTAGGCTTTATGCAATTGTTATAAACGCTAAAGTTGTGATGTTAACTTAATACCTAGGTATTAATGTTATGAAGATTATTTATGGGCAAAAAAAAGCCCGCAAATAATGCGGGCAAACAACAAGTTGAAGGAAGTAATCTTGGGAACTCTATTTTACTTACTTAGGTTTTATCCTAAAAAAGTAAAACAATGTAATACGATGAAATGTCATATTACGAAGAACTGGGTGCAATGAAAACTTTCATTTAATGCGTTAGTTCGGTATGAGGTAATAATACCGAAGAGTTGTTTTTTGTTCAAACTAGAAAATTTATAATTTCAGATAAAAAAAACTAATCTGAATGCTTTTTATGAATGTTCAATTATTGCACGTTAATTAATCGTTAACATTATAACTTTATGAAATTATTTGCTTATATTGTATTTTGCAGTAAATTTCGGTATTAGTTTTACTATTACGTTAAAGTAAACCTTAGGTTGTTTTGCGTGCTTATGCTTATATTTTGAATAAACAGCTAATTTAACTGAGTGTTACCTTTATAATAGCGCATTAATAAACACTAATATTAATTACGCAATTATAATAAACGGGTTATTTTACGGTTTAATAAAAATAAAAGAATTTTTTAACGTTTTTTGTTGTCTATTCATAGCAAGATCGTTGTAAGCGGGAAATACACTATATACACTAGCTACAATTTTAGACGCTTACCCTTTGTAGTTCTGGTGTAAGGTCATATTATCCAAATAAATCAATTTGATGTGTTTTTAATTTTTTAGGAGTTTAACGTGGGATCAGGGCTTAATTTTTTAGATCTAATTCTAGAAGCAAGTTTGCTTGTGCAACTAGTGATGCTAGCGTTAGTAGCGATGTCGGTAATGTCGTGGGCTATTATTTTTCAGCGTAAAAAAGCAATCTCAGACGCTTTAAGCAATGCCAAAAAGTTCGAACAAAAGTTTTGGTCTGGAATTGATTTAAGTAAGCTGTATAGCGAAATTTCATCACGTAGTGGGCAATCAAAAGGTATAGAAGCATTATTTACCGCTGGCTTTAAAGAGTTTGCACGTCATAAAAAAAATACATTTCAAAGTGCTGGCATTGTTATGGAAGGCACACATCGCTCCATGCGCGTGGCGCTTTCGCGTGAAGTGGAAAAGTTAGAATCAAGTTTGTCATTTTTAGCAACCGTGGGCTCAATTAGTCCATATATAGGCTTGTTTGGTACAGTATGGGGCATAATGAATGCCTTTATTGCACTGGGCGAAGTTAAGCAAGCTACGCTACAAATGGTAGCACCAGGTATTGCTGAAGCGTTGATTGCTACTGCAATGGGTTTATTTGCAGCTATTCCAGCTGTTATTGCTTATAACCGTTTTGCTAATAAAGTTGAAAAATTAGAAACGCATTACATTAACTTTATGGAAGAGTTTGCTAATATCCTACACCGTCAAGCAGCTACTCAAATAGAGGCCCAAGCGAATGTATCAGCGTAAAAAGCGCCGTCCGGTCGCAGAAATTAATGTAGTGCCTTACATTGATGTAATGTTGGTACTACTAATTATATTTATGGCTACAGCACCACTCATTACTCACGGTGTTAAAGTTGACTTACCAAAAATGGAAGAGTCAGACTTAGTTGATACTAAAGATACGCCACCTATTATTGCCTCTATAGATGCTGATGGCCGATACTATGTAAGCGTAGGCACCGACCCTGAAGAGCCAATGGAAGCGCTAGATGTAGCTGCCGTAATTAAGTTACAGCTGATGAAAAATCCAGATGTACCTGTAATGATAAAAGGCTCGGGCAAAGTGTCATATCAAGAAGTATTACTATTAATGGACTTTTTAAAAAGAGCAGGCGTGCCATCGGTAGGGTTAATGACAGAATCCTTTGAGGGGACGAAGTAGCCTTATGCAAACACCATTAATTAAATCAGTACTTTTACATGTGGCATTAGGTGGGTTTTTGTATGCCACCGCAAATATTCATCCGCCAGCGCCTAAGGTAATGGAAGTTACACTTAATTCGGCTATTCCCGATGTAGATAAAGCGGTGTCTGCGGTAACGGTTGATCAAAAACAGGTTGAGCAAAAAATTGCGCAACTTAGAAAAAAAGAAGACGATCAAAAGCGAGCTGAAGATAAACGTATTCGCGATTTAGAGCGCAGAGCTAGTAATGCGCGCAAAGAGCGAGAATCAGAAGCACGACAAATTAAAAAGTTAGAGCAACAGCGTAAAGCCAAAGAGAAAGAAACGGCAGAGGCGCAAGCGCAAGCTAAAAAAGCACGTGCCATAGAGCAGCAAGAGCGTGCTAAAGCTAAGCAAGCCGAAAAGCAAAAGCAAGAGTCTGAAAACGCTGCAAAGGCTGCCGCTGATAAACGCAAAGCTGAGGAAGATGCGCTTAAAAAAGCACAAGCTGAACGCAAAAAACGCGAAGCAGAAGCCGAACGTAAGCGTGAGCAAGCAATGCAAGAGCAAATGTTACAAGAGCAACTTGCTAAAGAGCAGGCTGCCCGCAGTAAAATACGCCAACAACAAGTAGTGAGTGAAGTAGATAAGTACCGTGCATTAATAATGGCGCGTATACAGCAAAACTTACTTATTGACGAAAAAATGAAAAATCAGCAGTGCCGAGTTAACATTCGTTTAGGCTTTAATGGCTTAGTAACGCAAGTGACTTCATTAGGCGGCGATAGATTAGTGTGTGAAGCTGCATTAAGAGCGGTGCGTATGGCCGACACATTACCGGTATCAAAAGATAAAGACGTATTCGACCAACTTAAGAATATAAATTTAACAATCAAGCCAGAATTTTAAAGGAATGATATGTTCAACAAAGTAAAAGTAGCCTGTTTAATTTTATTATTGGGTTTTCAGGGCGTTGCAAATGCAGCCCTGGAAATTGTAATAACAGAGGGTATAGATGGCGCACGACCAATTGCTATTGTGCCATTTAAGTATCAAGGTATTGGCCCTATTCCACAAAAGATCAGCGAAGTTATTGCTGCAGATTTAATGCGCAGTGGTAAATTTAAGCCTGTAGATGTAGCACAAATGCCGCAACAGCCAAGTAAAGATAGCGATATTAACTATGCTTCTTGGGTAAACAAAGGAGTAGAGGCGATATTAGTTGGCGAAGTTGAGCAGCAATCTAATGGCCGCTACTTGGTGCGTTATGAACTGGTTGATGTTATTCGTGGGCAAATTACCGGTGGTCAAACGCAAATGATGACTAACGGTAAATTAATTAAAAACCAAGACCATATTTTAGAAGCACGTGAAAGTATTATTAGCGACACCGGCTTTCGTCGTTATTCACACCGTATAAGTGATGTGATTTACGAAAAGTTAACCGGTGAAAAAGGCGCATTTTTAACTAAAATAGCCTATGTTATAGTACGTGATAATGACGACAGACCTTATCAACTGGTAGTTTCTGATTACGATGGTTTTAATGAGCAAGTATTACTGCGCTCTAAAGAGCCGTTAATGTCGCCTGCATGGTCGCCCGATGGCACTAAGTTAGCCTATGTAACGTTTGAAAATCGTCAGAGCCAAATTTACATTCAAGACCTATACTCAGGTAAACGTGAATTGGTTACTAGTTACCCTGGTATTAACGGTGCACCGCAGTTTTCGCCCGATGGTAAAAAGTTACTATTAGTACTTTCAAAAGATAAAACCGGTGCAACCGAAGTTTATTTACTAGACTTAGTAACACGCAAAGAAACGCGTCTTACTCGTCATCGCAGTATAGATACAGAGCCATCGTGGCATCCTAATGGCCAAGATATTGTATTTACATCTGAAAGGGGTGGTAATGCCCAGATTTATAAGTTAAATTTAAAAACTGGCAGAACACAAAGATTAAGCTTTGACGGTGATATGAACCTAGCAGGTTCAATAACACCCGATGGCAAAGAATTAGTGATGGTTAACCGTACCAACGGGCAGTACCATCTTGCTAAAAAAGAGCTGGCTACAGGTGCGTTTCAAGTATTAACACGAACTCGCCTTGATGAATCACCGAGTATAGCGCCAAATGGCTCGATGATTATATATAGCACGCTTCATAATAATAAACAGGTACTTGCGCTGGTATCGATGGACGGTCGCTTTAAAGCACGGTTACCTGTGCTAGACGGACAAGTAAAGGCGCCAGCTTGGTCGCCATATTTACAGTAATAATTGCTGGTTTACTCAAAATAGGAATCTACTCAATGCAACTTAATAAAATACTTAAAGGCCTGCTAATTGCTGTGCCAGTAATGGCTTTAGCAGCTTGTAGCTCATCTTCAGATATAGATGAAGGCGCAGCTAACCAATCAAATCAAGGTATGGTTGAGCAATCAACAAATACTGACACAGTTGAAGTAGCGACAATTTCGCCAGAGCAACGTGCAGAAGAGCAACTTCGTCAAAAATACGAAGCACTTCGTCAAGAGCAAGTAATTTACTTTGATTTTGATAAAGCGACAGTTGAAGGCAAGTACGCTGATTTATTACGCGCACACGCTGAGTTTTTAGTTCAAAACTCATCTGTTAAAGTACTTATTGAAGGCCACGCAGATGAGCGCGGTACGCCAGAGTACAATATTGCACTAGGTGAGCACCGTGGCCAAGCAGTTGAAAAATACCTACAAAGCTTAGGTGTTTCTGCAAGCCAAATGTCAGTGGTAAGCTACGGTGAAGAGAAACCTATGGTTAAATCTCGCACTGAATCAGCTTTCGCTAAAAACCGCCGTGCGGTACTAGTTTACTAAGATAAGAGATATTATGAAGCCGAAAATTATTTTGGCAGCCATGATATTGAGCGGGAGCACCCAGTTAATGGCTGCTCCCGCTCCTGTTTCAGAAGCTGCAAGTTCACAATCGAGTATTGAAAAGCGTTTAGCGTCGTTAGAGAATATGATGCAACAACGTAACTTTTTACAAGTTGAGTTACAGCAACAGCTTAATTTATTGCAAGATGAAGTAAGCCAAATTCGTGGTGTAACCGAAGAGCAAAGTTATAAGCTAGAAAAAGTGCTGCAGCGTCAGCGCGAGCTTTATCAAGAAATTGAAAACCGCGTAAGCCAAGCTTATAGTCAACCGGCTGCCACAGCGCCTGGAGTTGATCACACGCAAGCAAGCGATACTCAGACATACAGTGTCGATTTATCTGAAAACGAAGCATACGAGCGTGCTGTTGCTTTAATAATGAAAGATAAACGCTATGATCAGGCGATCCCAGAGTTTCAAACTTTTTTAACTACCTACCCAAATTCTGTGTATGCATCAAATGCACATTATTGGCTTGGGCAGCTGCTCACGATAAAAAATAACCCAGCTAAAGCAACGGAGCATTTTAAAGTGGTGGTTAATGAATTTCCAAATTCAAATAAGCGCCCAGATGCCATGTTAAAGTTAGGTACTTTGCTACAAGAGCAAAATTTAGCAGCCGAAGCGCAAAAAATACTGAACGATTTAATTAATCAGTATCCAAGTACCACTGCTGCAAAATTGGCCACAAAGCGCTTATAAAATTAATACAAGAGACTTGATTAGGCTGCTTTTTGTCATAAGCGGTCTAAAATTGTTCAGCTAAGCATAAAAACTTAAAAAAAGAGACAATTTCGGTTGCACTCATTTTATAAATAAGTATTATAAGCGCCCGCAGCAAACGAATGGTTACCCCACTCGAAATGCGACAAAAATAGAGCGGGTCATTAGCTCAGTTGGTAGAGCAGTTGACTTTTAATCAATTGGTCGATGGTTCAAATCCATCATGACCCACCATTATATTTATAGTAATAATGGTCTATTATCGGCGGATTTACGTAAGCTTAATTAATTATTAAATTAAGTACCCAGAGCGGGGCATTAGCTCAGTTGGTAGAGCAGTTGACTTTTAATCAATTGGTCGATGGTTCAAATCCATCATGCCCCACCATTCTTTATATTTAAGAATGGCTGGAATCGGCGGATTTACGTAAGCTTAATTAAATTAAGTGCATAGAGCGGGGCATTAGCTCAGTTGGTAGAGCAGTTGACTTTTAATCAATTGGTCGATGGTTCAAATCCATCATGCCCCACCAT
>NZ_JBEONZ010000027.1:0-44011 GCF_040308705.1 Pseudoalteromonas sp. 19-MNA-CIBAN-0066 | reverse complement strand
CATTTGCCTTCTTTTTTAGCTTTTGCATCTGCGCCGCATTTAGCTTCGCCACATTTGCCTTCTTTTTTAGCTTTTGCTTCGCCGCCACATTTACCTTCGCCACACTTACCTTCGGTAGCATCTATTTGATAGCCGGTAACCATTTGTTGAAACTCAAAAGGATTGGCTTGCACATCCACAGATACAAAGCTTGCAGAGCCAACAACAACTGCACCTAGTGTTAACGCGATTGAACTTTTTTTGATTGTATTCATTATATGACTCTCTTTTTAATAAGATTGTATAACCAAAGAATTGGAAAATACGAGTATGTATTTAAGTAGACCTGTATAAAAATAAAAAATTTCATTTTAGTTTAATTAATTGTAAACTTTTTGGCTAAAGTAACTATGCGCGGTAATTACGGATTTATCAATTTATGATTAACGGTTACACTACACATCCCTTTATTTAGCCATAATTAATCTTTCTATGAAACTTGTTTTAGCACCGATGGAAGGTGTTGTTGACTTCAAAATGCGCCAACTTCTTACCAATATAGGTGGTTTTGACTTATGTGTGACTGAGTTTGTGCGTGTTGTTGATGCTTGCTTACCTGATAAAGTTTTTTATCGTTACTGTCCTGAACTTAGCAATAATGGCCTCACTAGTGCTGGTACACCGGTACGCATTCAGTTATTAGGTCAAGTTGCAGGTGCGCTTGCAGAAAATGCAGTTAAAGCAATTAGTTTGGGCTCCCATGGCATAGACCTAAATTTTGGCTGCCCTGCAAAAACTGTTAATAAAAGTAAAGGCGGAGCTGTACTGCTTAAAGATCCCGAGCACATGTATGAAATAATTAAAGCGGTAAGAGACGCCGTTGATAGCAAGCATCAAGTGAGTGCAAAAATTCGTCTTGGTTTTGATGATGACAGTAACAGCCAAGAAATAGTAGATGCTGTTGTCAGCGCTGGTGCAAGTAGTATTGCAATTCATGCTCGCACTAAACGTGATGGCTATAACCCACCTGCTTATTGGGAAAAGATCCCACCTTTAATTAAAGATAAAGATATTGCGGTTGTGGCCAATGGCGAAATATGGCAAGTAGCTGATGCTATGTTGTGCCAAAAACGCAGTGGTTGTACCGACTTAATGCTTGGTCGTGGTGCGTTATCTCATCCCGATTTAGCAAAAAAGATTAAAGCGAATATAAATAATGAAGATTATGTAGGGCTCGAGTGGGAGCATATTCTTTATCATTTAATAAATTCTGCTATTCATCACGACCCGGCTAAAGATGAAAAGTACTTTGCATCGCGTACTAAGCAGTGGTTAGGCTACTTAAAGCGTCAGTACCCACAGGCAATAACATTATTTGACGAGATCCGCCGGTTAAAGGCCAAAGAAGATGTCGCAGAGGTACTAAGTAAGTATGCCAAAGCGCCACAGTTTGATGCAAATCATAACGCGTAAGTAAATCTACCTAGATAATACCCCTATTGCTCAATGCTAATTATAAAGGGGTTATACACGATGCAACATCAGCAAAGGTTAATTAATGAAATAGAGGAAGTAAAATTAACTATATTAAACTTACTTTCTCAATCAGCGCATCTATCTCATCAGCATTTATTATCTTTATTAACGCAAACAGTCAATGCAGAGTGGCTCGATTTGGCGGCGCAAAAACTAGGTCCCGAATACGGTGAATATATTCAACGAATGACCACTTTAGAGGCTGCTGTGAGTCAAATTGAGATAGGTCAGTACGGTTATTGCTGTGATTGTGAAGAGCCTATAACCACAGCATTACTCGAATTAGATCCAGCTACACAACGTTGTGAACAGTGCGCTAAATAAAGCGCACATTGAGCAACGTTAAGTCGCTGGAGCAGTTAAAGTAATTGCTGAGCAAAGCTAAATGCCTGCCCAGGGTAAAGCACTATATTTTTAACTAATCTTGTTGCATCTATTTCGCTAATGTTTAAACGCTTTATTAAGTTAACCTTTGCCTGTGGCAAGGTCCACGCATGAATATGCAATCCAACATCAGTTTCCATCATTGCTAACATTAGCGTTTTTTGCTGCGCTAAAAGTGATTTGTTTTCAGCTATAGCGGGTAAGTTTCTAAACCCCGACAACCAATCTAAACCTGGTACCTCTTTATCCCCATTAGTAAATTGCACCAAAAATGACTGTGGATAAATTTGGCTAACCTCCTGATTGGCTGGTTGTGTACTTTCCTCTTTTAACTGCTCATTTATAATAGTAAGCCACTCTAGCGGAGAGTGCACTGTACCACTAAAATAGTTTAGCTTACTTTGATACCACTCACTGCCATTAGCTAAACCATATAGCCCGACACTTCCTCTGGGGCTATATTGCACTAAATAATCTTTTAAAATATTAAGTTGAGCTAATAAGCTATTGGGTATGTTTTTATCGCTTAGTGCACTAAGCACATAATTTTTTATTAAATTGTGTTCAATTTTATTCAACTTTAAATTGCTTAATTGCGCACTTTCTAGTTGTCGCTGCACAAATTCAAGCCAATTACTTATATTTTGATAGTCACTCTCTGAACTTGCTAAGTTAAGTAAATTAACTAAAACATTTGTATGTGCTGGCCAGGCAAAGTAACGTTCAGGAAAACGCTCTGCAATAACAAGATAGTTAACCTGCTCAGTTTGCTGCTTGGTTAGTTGCATTTGCATTAAGCTTTGATAAATAGCGTGGCGTTTTTTTAAATACGCATCTGTAAAAGGCAATTGCTCACTACGCAGCCCTGTGTGTTTACTATTTTTTGGCTGATATAAAGCTAAGTTAAGCGATTTTAATGCGTGCTGCGCTTCATCAAACGATGTGTACTGCTGTGGTTGCTTAGAGCAAGAGGCCAAAAATAGACAAAGTAAAAATGAAAAAATAAGCGTTTTGTTCATGTTCATCCCAATAAAAAAAGCCCCAATGGGGCTTTTTAAAAATTGCTAATATACATTAAAAATTAAATTTTAACACCGTTGCGAGCGGCTTTATCTTTAATATATGTAGCCCAACCTTTTGCAAACTTACGCGTGCGAGGGTCATCCATAGCTTTAGTAATTGCAGCATGTGCTTGCTTATACTTAGCTTGGTAGTAGTACGCTTCAGCTAAATCTGAATAAATAGTGCCCTTTTTATCAGAGCCTAACTCTAGTGCTTTGTTCAAACGAACAACTGCAGCGCTAAAGTTTTCAGATTGTAAAAGTAACGAACCGGCTTTGCGATAAAGCTCAGCATCGTTATCAAATTTTGCAGCTTCTTCGTAATACTTAGCGGCTTTTTCAATATCTTTTGAACGATGGTAGTTACTAGCAATTGCACTGATATTTTGCTTAGTGCGTTGTACTTTTTCTTCTTTAACACCTTTTTCAAGCGTTAATGCTGCTTTATAAGGTATTTCGTTTAAAGAATAAAAGTTAGCTAGTACTTTGTATTCAACTTCGTTCTCAAAGTAACCGTTTTTGTATGCAACTTCCATAGTTGCTAGGCCTTTTTTGTAGTCTTCAGTTTGTAAGTAATACTTACCTAAGCCTACCCAAGATTTTTTATCATCTGGCCATACACGAACGATTTCTTCTGCAACTTGAACCATATTTTGATACTGCTTTTGTTCAAAATATGAAGCTAGCTTAAGTTGATAAGGAGCTTTTGTTGGCTCTTTTTCAAGCTTAATCGCTTTATCTGCAGGTTCTATAACATCCTTAAACTGTTTAAGTTCGTAACTTGCTTGCGCAATACGAGTATAAACTTTCGGATCTTCTTCACCTGTAAAGTCCATCCAATCAGCGTAGGCTTTTTTTGCAGCACTATATTGCTCAGTACCTGCATACATATCACCTAAGGTTTTTAAACCCTGTGCTTGATCGGCAAAGTTTAATACATCTGGTGCAATCGCTGCTTTCATATACTTAATGGCTGTTTTGTATTGCTCTTTTTGAGCATACATACTACCTAAGTAACGATTTACAGTTGCTTTGTCAAAATCGTTAGACGGATCTAACTCTTTAAGTAAAGCAAGTGCACCATCAACATCATCTTCATTATACAAGTCAAACGCTTTAATTACCTTTTTACCAGTACGCTCGCCCATGATTTTAGTTTTTGCTTTTTTACGCTCTTCAATTTTTGCGTAATTTGGCGCCGCTAAAACAGGTGCAGTCAAAGCTGCACCCGATACAGACATAAGAATTGCAAGAGCAGTTACTTTAGATAAATTTCTCATTACTCGCCTCCTTAGTTGCCTTGGTTAAGTTTAAAGTCTAATTGAACTTGTAAACCAACTTGTCTTTGTGGTTTACCGTCAATAATTTTAGGACGGTACTTCCACTTGCGCAATGCACGTTTAGCTTCACGGTCAAAGATACGTTTCGGGTCAGCGTCAATTACATCAACGTCAACCACGCCACCTAACTCATCGATAGTGAACGAAAGTTGAACCCAACCTTCTCTACCATCACGTGCTGCTTGCGTTGGATATTTTGGTTCAATACGAACGATAGGTGTCGCATCACCATCTCGTCCAAATGCACCCGGACCACTTAGTCCACCTGCCGTGCTTCCCACATCGATGCTTGGCATATTAAATGACAATCCACCAGGATTAGGGTTGTTATTTTCCGGCTGTGGCGGCTGCGGTTTAGGCGGCTGCTTAGGCGGTGGAGGAGGAGGAGGCGGAACACGCCTTCTTTCCTGCACCTTAGATTCAGGCGGATTCGTCATTATTTCGACTATGATCTGCTCTTTTTGTTCAGTATTACGGTCAGCCCCACCAGAGATGAGGAATGCCATGAAGTAGAACAAGCCGAAAGTAACTGCCCCACCTGCAATCAGTGAAAACAGAAAACGAATCATTACTGATCTCCAGCGATTGAAATTCTTAGGTTATCACCCGTCGCTTTAATCTGGTCCATCACTTTAACTACCGTGCCGTGCTTAGCTTCTTTATCAGCTTGTATAATCACAACTTCGGTAGGTTGCTCTGCTAATAAACTTTCAATTTTTGCTGAAATACGTTCAACATCAATTTGTTGTTTATCAACCCAGATTTCGCCGTTACTACGTATAGCAATAAAAATGTTAGCATTTTTTTGCTTAGTAGCTTGGGCAGCTTTTGGTTTATTGACCTCGATACCAGCCTCTTTAACGAACGATGTAGTTACGATAAAGAAAATAAGCATGATAAATACGATGTCAAGCATCGGCGTCATATCGACCGCTGCTTCTTCTTCTTCACGAAAACGTTGTTTACGTGCCATATTTAATTCTCTCTCTAGTGATGAGGCATGTTATCTACAAGTTTGGCTTTCACCATTTTAGCTTTTGTCTCAAGACGTGAGCTAAAAAACACTCCAGATAGTGCCGCAACCATTCCAGCCATTGTTGGGATTGTTGCCATTGAAATACCTGATGCCATTAATCGTGCATTACCAGTACCTTGACTAGCCATGGTTTCGAAAACCGAAATCATACCCGTAACAGTACCTAACAAACCTATTAAAGGACAAACAGCTACTAATGTTTTAATCAACAACATACGCTGATCTAATTTTTCAGACGCTTCAGAAATCCATGCTTCACGGATTCTGTGTGCGTACCAAGACGTAGTGTCTTGGCGGGCATCCCACTTTGCAATAATTTCTTGCGATAAACGCGGAAACTCTGCAAGTAAGAACCAATAGCGCTCAATCATTAAAACCCACATCAGAAAGAGTGCTATCGCGACCACGTATAAAACCTGGCCGCCTGTGCCAACAAAATCCCTGATAGATTCCCATATCTCCATCAGGACTAGCATTAGGCTTTCTCCTTCTCCGCGTGAGTCGCAACGATACCTGCGCTTTGCTCATCTAGGATGTGTAATACCGACTTACTACGACCAGCTACAAGTGCGTGAAGTAGAATTAGTGGTAGTGCAGCAATTAGACCTAGCGCTGTAGTTACAAGTGCTAGAGAGATATTACCAGCCATGATCTTCGGATCGCCCGTACCGAACAATGTGATTGTTTGGAACGTTAATATCATACCGATTACTGTACCTAGTAGACCAAGTAATGGTGCGATTGCAGCAAGGATCTTGATAATGTTGATACCAGCTTCGATGCGTGGCGTTTCACGAAGAATCGCTTCATCAAGTTTAAGCTCAAGGTTTTCAACATCTTGATTCTTGTTGTCATGGTACACTTTAAGAATACGACCCAATGGGTTATTTGTATTCGGTGTAGCAACATTTTTAAGTTGGCTCTTAATTTTGCTTGTAGTAAGCGTAAGGTCAACAAAACGAATTAGAGTAATTAACATACCTAAAGCTAACAACGCAGTAATTATGTAACCTACTACGCCACCTTGATGGAAGTATTCCATAAGTGTTGCTTTTTGAGTGTTAATACGCAAAATCGCGCCACGTGTTGGATCCACATATACACCAGCATAGTTGTCAGGTGATGTTTTTTCAAGGTCTGCAATACCGTCTAAAATGTAGCTATCAGGCTGCTTACCAAGTGGTTGAATCGACTTTGTTTCTGGTGAATAAATTAAGTAACCGTCATCTGTAACTAAGTTAAAGTTACCAATACGTGTTACTTTTTTCATTGACGGGTTACCGTCAAGACCAGCAACTTCAGTTTCAAAAGTAGAAACTTTAGCAGACTCTGTCATTTCAGTTTGAAGTGAAATCCAAAGCTCTTCTAACTCACGAACTGTAGGAAGCTCTTTAGCCGCAGCTAATGAACGTAATACTTCAGCACGACCTGGCTTTTCAGCACTTACTAATGACGCTTCGATAGAACCGATAGCATCTTGAGCTGCACGACGTACAACACCAAACATTTCACCAAGTGTACCTTGAGCATTTTGTAGTGCTTGCTCTTTCTCAGCTAGCGTGTTTTCGTTTTGTGCATATTCTTTAGTTAAACGATCGCCACGTGACTTTTCAGCAGCTAATTGGCTTTTCGCTTTATTAAGTAATGATTGCTTGTCAGCACGTTCTGATAAGAACTCTTGCTCACGTTGCTTATTGATTTTACCTTCAGAGATACGCTCTTGCTTTACTTGCTCAAGAATTTTATCTAATGCATTCGTATTTGCGTGTGCATTAAGCGCGGTACCTGCAGAAACAGTTAGTACTGCTGCAACAGCAAAACCTTTAAATAGTTTCTTCATTATTGATTACTCCGCGCCAAAAATTGGTAGTTTAACAAGTTCTAGTGTCGCTTGCTTACGTGCCATACGGATCACTTCTTTAACAGATTTTAGGTATTCTTCACCTAATTCTTTCCACTGTTTAGTGTTGTTATCCCAAACCCAAGCATGTTTTAAGTCAAAAGACTGCGCAACATAAGTAATACGACCTAAACGACCGATATCAACGTTAATGCTACGGCCATCAACATCAAGCGTACCTTGTGAAGCATTTACAGCTGAGCTGTATGATGTTTCTACTGTGTAAGCTTCAAGTACTTGACGGAATTTCTCAGACGTTGTTACAGAAGAAGAAGACATGATTTCACGTAATCTTTCAACACGACCTAAGCGCGTTTCAAGATTAAATGGAACGTCCGCTTTGATGAATTGCTCAAGCGTATCGATCATGCGATACATCAGAGGCACAACGTTTTGTTTAGTGTTATCAATAGTTGCTATTTGACGGTCAAACGATTCAATAGACGCGTTTTGGTCATCAACCAAACGTGCTACGTGATCGTTGTACACTTTCATAAGTTCAGTCTCATCAACGATGCTACGGTACTCAGCTATTAGCTCTTGAGTTTGACCATATACATTGTCAATTTTAGTTTGAGACTTAACTGCAGCCTTTTGAATTTGCTGACCTGCTTGTTGCACGTCATTCAAAGGATCTGCAATCACATTGCTGCTTGCAAATGCAAATGCGCCAACCAACGCAGTTGCTACAAGACTCTTTCTGATTTTAACAGACATAGTTCCCAACCAATTAAGTAATGTTACTTTTATAATTTAATTATCAACCTACAAGAGGAAGACAACCCTGATATCTTTTAATAGATATCAACCTTTCAATAATGCTAAATGCAGTAAGTCATGTCAACTTGATGTTTAGCATTACCTATAAATAAATATGCATATGAACTAGTTATTTAATATACCAACCCGATAACATTAACATTATTGCAACCACTTTACCGCAAATACTTTCATGAAACCCTTTTGCAATAACAACATTCATAATTAACAACTTAAAAATAAACATTATTATAACATTTCACGTTAACTATTTAGAGACTAAAAAAAAAATATAAATAACCTTCTATTATTTTATCTTTAACAACTTTTGAGCGTTTTATAGACGAAAACTCATTTGTACCATAGATAATCTACAACCCACTTCATAATAACTATTGTGTATTACATTATAAAAAACTAACCATAAAGGTAGAATTCAAACAATAAATATGGCTTATCCATTTTTTAAAATGCAAAAATAATATAAATCATTACCACCCTATTAGCACAATGTTTATTTTTAATGTTTGCTACTAAAGCGGTATCTGCAGGCTTATTTGAGAGTAGTTGATAATTACTACATCCCCTAAGGCAATAATATTAATATGCTTAATTTAAAGGGTTATTTTAATGACGAGCAAGCCTCTTGTTCTTAATCAAGGCTTTATATTTCGTTGTTCTGAATCATTACTTTGCCATCACTTTCACTTAGTACGCTCGTGTGGTGACTAAAAATTACTTTTAACGCAGCTAGTGATGATTTAATTCTATAGCCTGATCATTTTTTATTAATTTAAAGTGATGTGGATTGATTAACACAGCATTAAAGCTAAGGAGTGCTTACCCCTTAAACTATGAGGCTGGTAGTTTAATACCCTGTTGTAGCGCCTTTGTACGCTCGCAGCACTTACATACGCAACTTACATGCGTACACAAGTTACTTTTAATAACTTTGACGACCTTGTATCAGCTTATTAAAACTGCTTTAAATTCAGTGGGAGTAAATAACGAAGGGGGATTTAAATTAACTGCGCACAAACAAAAATTAGTTACTCTTTTTAAGTTACTTTCAACACAGTGAAGAAGCTATTTAATCTTTTTTAATAATATTACCATTAAACTTTATAACCCATGATTTGCTGTGTTTGTGGTTATTTAAACTACAAATAGCAAATACATAAAGAATGATTTTATTTATTGAGTAATGGAATTTTTAAAAATTGTAATTATTAAAATGACGCACAACAACAGAGTGTTTAAGTTGATAAGTGATAATTAAAATATTTAGAGGTTAATATTTGGAGGTTAATATTTAGAGGTAAAAATTTGGATTTTATTTGCGAGAATGTGAATTATTTAAAAAGAAAATTATGGTGAAACAGTAGCCTGTTTCACCACGTTGAACGAAGGTTCACATAATAAATTATGCTGCTTCTACGTTCTCAGCTTCAGGGCCTTTTTGACCTTGCTTGATGCTGAATGTCACTGCTTGACCTTCGCTAAGAGTGCGAAAACCAGAACCAGTGATTGCGCTGAAATGTACAAACACGTCAGGACCATTTTCTTGTTCAATGAAACCAAAGCCTTTAGCTTCGTTGAAAAACTTTACTTTACCAGTAACCGACATACTAAATTTTCCTGTAAGTCAATAATTAAAATTCAGCCATATTATTATGGCAATATCCTCCTTGAATCAATGCTCAAAAATATGGAGGTACAGTACAGGAAGAAGTAATAACCAAACCGGTAACCTTAAACGCAGCACAACATCCGTAAATTCATTAGGCAAAAACTCAAAGCAAGTTAAGATTAGCACATTAAATTTTATTTCGCTCTATTAATTAGAAAATATTTATCAATAATGCGTTGTTTCTGATTTTTTTTCTTAAACGGTTAATTTAAAAGCAAATAAATATAGATTTTACCCTGTAATTGTCACCTTGCTGGCAATACTATTAAACGCTTTAGTATTTTCTATAATCATCTAACAATAAATCTAAAGCGCTTTTCTAAAATTACCAGCTGATTCTACCTAAACTTTAAACTCCGTTTAAAAAATGAAAAAGCCGCTTAGCTAAGCTAAACGGCTTTAAAAATTTTAGGTATTGTGAGCAACCAGGCTACTTAACTTGCCAGTCAATTGTATCCTCTGCCTTTATAGGTACTACTTGTGAGTCGCCAAGCGTATAACTTGCAGGCACTTGCCACGGGCTTCTTTCTAAAGTAATGGTATCTTTATTACGTGCAAGGCCATAAAAGTCTGGTCCAAAAAAGCTTGCAAAGCCTTCCAGTTTGTCTAGTTTACCAGCGCCTTCAAATGCCTCTGCGTATAACTCAATAGCAGCATGTGCGGTATAAGCTCCTGCACAACCACACGCAGCTTCTTTTTTATCTTTATAATGAGGCGCTGAGTCAGTACCTAAAAAGAATTTTTTATTACCACTTACTGCAGCAGCCATTAAAGCATGTTGGTGAATATTACGTTTTAAAATAGGTAAACAGTAATAATGTGGGCGAATGCCCCCTGCCAGCATATGGTTGCGATTGTACAGTAAGTGATGAGCAGTAATTGTTGCTGCAACATTATCCGGCGCATTAGTTACAAACTCTACCGCATCTTTGGTTGTAATATGCTCAAGTACTATTTTTAGCTCAGGAAAGTCAGTTACTACATCACCTAAAATCGTTTCGATAAATATTTTTTCACGGTCAAAAATATCAATAGACGAATCTGTCACCTCACCGTGTATTAAAAGCAGCATGCCTACGTCTTGCATTGCAGCTAAAACAGGGTAAATATTTTTAATTGAGGTAACACCTGAGTCTGAATTTGTTGTTGCACCTGCCGGATATAGTTTTGCTGCAACTATTTTGCCAGTTGCTTTGGCTTTTATTATTTCATCTGGGGTTGTTTTATCTGTAAGGTATAGCACCATTAAAGGCTCAAAATTGCCTTGTGGGCCTGCAGCCATTATACGTTCTCTGTATGCTAATGCCGTATCTGTACAAGTTGCTGGCGGCATTAAATTAGGCATAATAATTGCTCGACCCATATAACGGCTAATATCACGAACCGTGTCTTTTAATTGATCACCATCACGTAAGTGTACATGCCAATCATCTGGCCTGGTAATAGTGAGTGTTGCTGCAGAGTCTGTATTTTTAACGGTCATGAGTTGGTCCCTAAGCTAAATTTATCCGATCATAGGCATAGGACGTTTTCGAGTAAAGATCTTATTATAAATAATCAACCTTTGTAGCGCTGCAATTAAACTTTACAGTTTACATAAAGCAATTGTCATTTTGTTTTGTAGGAAAGTTAATACCATGTTAAATTAGTACCCGTATTTATACTTAACTAAGAACTACATTATTTGCTATGCCTAACAAAGTAGATATCACTACAGCGCTCGAAGTTAAAACCGATCAGCTGAGTATAATTAATCAGTTCTCCTCAAGCTTGCTGCAATTAGATACGCTTGATGAGCTATTTGAATATGTAACTACCCAAGTGATTAATAGGCTTGGCTTTGTTGATTGTGTTATTTATCTTGCTGATACTGCCAATTTAACGCTTATTCAAGCCGCTTCTATGGGCGTTGCCAGTGAGCGCAAAGAATATCAAGCACAGAGAAAAGTGATCCGCTTTGATGAAGGTATCACCGGCTATGTAGCAACCACAGCTAAAGCAATCATGATTGGCGATGTAACCAAAGATAGCCGCTACATTGCTGATGAGCGCCCTGCTCAATCTGAAATATGTGTTCCACTTATATACAAAGATCATGTTTTAGGGGTAATAGATTGTGAGCACCCAATTAAAAATTACTTTACTAACTCGCACCTCGAAATACTCACTACGGTTGCTCACTTATTAAGTGCCAAAATAAACCAAGTTAATACGGTAAACAGCTTACAAACAACGGTTTTACAATTAAATAATGCCCAAAAGTTAGAAAATAGCCTGCTGCAAATTGCAAACTTAACTTATAAAGCTAAAAATTTAGACGTTTTTTTTGAATCGCTGCATTTAATTATTAATAGTTTACTCCCTGCCGATAACTTTTTTATAGCGCTATACGATAAACAAATTGACGTGTTAGATATTGTTTATATTGTTGAAGAAGGCATTAAAACCAACAGCCATCAAAAAATTTCAAAAGAGCAATTAAAAGATACTGCCTCGTATTATTTATTAGTTACGGAGCAATCTTTACTGCTCACTAATAGTGAGTTTTTACACCATGTAGAACAACAGCATTTTAAAATGGTGGGTAGGCGCGCAGAATCTTGGTTAGGTGTCCCATTTAGGGTAAACGATCGCCATAGCGGTGTTATAGTAGTGCAAAGTTACGATAAAGCGCTACATTACAGTCAACACGATAATGCGCTGCTGACCTATGTTAGCCGACAAATAAGTATGGCGATTGATCGCCAATTAGCTCGCCAAGAACTAGAGCACCGCGCCCTGCACGATGACCTCACTGGCCTAGCTAATCGCTCATTACTTATTGAGCGAATTAAGCATGCTATTTTACGCCTTGCAAGAGCAAAAAAAGGCACTAGCCACGCCTTACTCTATTTAGATTTTGATCGTTTTAAAAGTATTAATGATTCACTTGGTCATGAAGTTGGTGATCACTTTTTAATAAAAATATGCCAATTAATTAAAGGCACGGTGCGCAATACCGACACATTTTCACGTTTAGGTGGCGATGAGTTTGCTATTTTTATGGAAAACATCACTCACCGCAATCAGGTAACGGATGCGCTCAAACGCATACAACTTGCCCTTTCAAAGCCAATTAATATTGACGGCCACCTATTACAAGCATCTACAAGTATTGGCGTAGCATTAAGTGATAACGAAAACGACAAAGCCTATATTTTATTGCAACAAGCTGATGCAGCTATGTACGAAGCTAAATCGACAGGACGCGGACAAGTTAAGCTATTTAATAATATTATGCGCAAAAAGCTTAAAACACATGCCGATATTGAAAACGACTTACAACACGGTATAGAGCACAATGAGTTTGAGCTGTATTTTCAGCCTATATTTACCATTGCAACATGTGAAGTAATCGGTTTTGAAGCACTTGTTCGTTGGCATCATCCCAGTAAAGGGTTTGTACCGCCAAATGACTTTATCCCAATTGCTGAAAAAACCGGGCAAATAATTAATTTAGACTTACATTTATTAGATTTAGCCGCACAACAAATTAGCACTTGGCATCAACAAGGACACCGGTTTTTAAAAGTCACCGTTAATGTATCGTCTCGTCACTTTGCCAGTTTAGATTTTGTGGCACAAATTCACGCTATTTATAATAAATATCAGCTCCCACTGGGATCTTTGTGTTTAGAAATTACTGAATCGGGGTTAATCGAAAATTTAGACTTAGCTACGCAAATAATTGAAGGCTTATCGCCATTAAAAGTAAAGCTTTGCCTTGATGACTTTGGTACAGGTTACTCAGCGCTTGGTTACTTACATCAGCTACCTATTCATATTTTAAAAATAGATAAGAGCTTTATTGATCACTTACATGACTCAGCCAACCCACTCGTTGATGCTATTTTGTCGCTAGCAATATCACTTAATCTTGCAGTGGTTGCTGAGGGGATTGAAACTGCTGAGCAACTCGCTATTTTACAAACTACGCAGTGCAATTACGGGCAAGGCTATTTAAAATCAAAACCGGTAACAGCCCAAGAAGCTATTTTACTAATCGGCGCCCCACTATAATAAAAAAGCCAGCTAATTATTGCTGGCTTATTTTTACGATTATTTTTATATAAGTAATATACGTAAGCTACATTTTTAAGGTGTAGATCTAACCTTTAGCTCTTCACGCAGCTCTTTGGTTGTTTTAACCATGTTGGTAAGTGCTTGTCCCATGATCTGGTTTTAAACCACAATCTGGATTTATCCACAAACGCGCAACCGGTGCTTTAGCTGCTTTGTGAATAATTGCTTTTTATCCATGCAATACTGGGCATCTTAGCTGTATTAATATCCTAATACACTTGGTCAGTGTCATTCGGGTAATCAACATTTCAAACCTTTGTAATAAATCCATGCTCGCCCACAATATTTTTAGTAATCACACCAAAACCCAACATGAGCTAAACTCATGCAAAACCCATCAAATCTATTTTAAAATGACTTTCATGATTAAAAAACTTAATGTTAAGCATAGAGGTTACTAATAAAACACAATTAACAGCCTTCTAGACGTTGAAACGTTTTTTGTAAAAGCGTAATATGTGCTTACTCTGAGTTAAACTCACCTTTTTCATGAGAATTTTTAAAGATGATTGGTCTTAAACACTTAAAAACCATTGCTACCTTAAAAGAAACGGGATCTTTGGTTAATACCGCACGTGAGTTATTTTTAACGCAATCGGCTTTATCACATCAAATCAAAGATTTAGAGAACAAATTAGACTGCCAATTGTTCGAGAGAAAAACCCAACCAGTACGATTTACCCCCCAAGGTATGCTATTACTTGAATTAGCCCACGAAATATTACCAAAAGTAGAAGCAACCAAGTGCCGCTTAAAAGAAAGTTTAAACCAGCCTATTTCACAAATGCGCTTAAGTGTTGAGTGCCATGCGTGCTTTCATTGGTTATTGCCAACAATTAAAGAATTTAATAACTTTTGGCCCGATATAAAAATTGATTACGAACGCGGTTTTAGCTACGACGCCATCCCTGATTTATTAAGTGATGAACTTGACCTAGTGCTCACCTCAGATATACGCGAACCCGACCAGCTAGAATACGCCCATTTATTCGACTTTAAATTAAAGCTCATTGTTGCCCCCGACCATGATCTTGCTAAAAAAGCCTATGTAACTGCGCTTGATTTAAAAAACGAAACTATTATTTCCTACCCTATTCCGCGCGAACGCCAAGATATTTTTAAACACTTTATTCAAAATGCCCGTTTTGATGGCACACTTAAAACAGTTGACCAGGGATTACTTATTTTTCAACTCGTTAGTGCGGGCATGGGCGTGGCTGCATTACCCGACTGGCTGGTTACACCTTACGAAAGCCAAGGATTAATTAAGTCAATTCCGCTAGGAGCATTAGGCTTAACTCGCCCTATGTATTTAGCGATGAAAAAAGAAATGAAAGACAACCCTGTTTATCGTCACTTTTTAAATACCTGTAAGTTAAATAACGGTCGATAAACATCTTACACATGAGTAATATAAAGCTAACTTAGCTTTTTATATTACTCATTATGTTTGCCATTAAAAAATTATTGGGTGGTTTATTAATGCCACTGCCTTTATTGGGTCTATTTGCCCTTATTATGCTACTTTTGGCATTTAGAGGTAAAAGATCTGCTTTATTTTTATCTTTTATAAGCTTAGCGGCGCTGCTTTTAGTCAGCACACCGCTGGTTGCTAACCTAATTATAAAAAATAACGAGTCACCCGCACTGGCATTTAATTCATTAAAACAGCCAAAAATTGACAAAATAGTCGTACTCGGTTGCGACATTAACCCCAACACGGCTTTAAGTGCTAATAACCAACTTGGCAACTGCGCACTTACTCGTTTAGTCGAAGGCATAAAGCTAGCCAAACTCTACCCAAATGCACAACTTATTGTATCGGGCGGCGGATACCAAAAAGTCACTAATAGTAGCTTAATGTATAACACAGCAATAAATTTAGGCATTAATAAAAATCGCTTAGTGCAAAATCCAGCGGCTATGGATACCCCAGCCGAAGCAAGATTATTAGCCCCCACATTAGTTGACTACAAAGTGGCATTGGTTACTTCAGTTTTACATATGCCGCGCGCAAAAGATTTATTTAACGCCCAAGGTGTTGAGGTAATAACAGCGGCAACTGATTATCATAACTTTGCTGTATTACCTTGGCACAAACAACTCGTACCAAATGCCCAAGCTTTGCATGTAGTAACACAATACAGCCATGAGGTAGTGGGTAAAGCGTGGATCAGCATGCGCCGTTGGATAGACCCAGAAGCACTTTAACGTAAGTTCAACACAGTAAATTACAAATAGTGTATTAAACCGGATTACTTAAATAGGTGTCCGGTTTTGTTAATTTATAACACTTTTGCCAATGCGCCACATAACATCCCACAAAGTTACACGTGTTAGTGCACTTACCAAAGACAGCTTTGATTACTTTGTTAAGCAACAAGCAGTGACTTTCCATCGCGCTTAGAGTCAAATTCCAAATGCTAAAGCAGATACATAGGGAGCTCACTTTAGGCCATTTTGCTGCATGAACAAGCTATAACTATAACCATCATCATCCGGCACTAGAGGGAGTAATATTAGTTACACTACCTTTCAATTGGCCACTTCACTTTAACTGTATAGATTTTATTTTCTTAGTATCAATAAGTTTTTCTAAAACACTTTACTTAAAGTTTTTTTCGCAAAAAATGAGATAATAATACCCGGAATAGATAAAGCAACGGCAAAGTACACCAAGCTCATAGGTGAATAAATCCCCAGCAGCAGCCCAGCAACAGAAGATGCGATCATAACGGATAAATTAAATACCGAGGACTGAACTGAAGTAGCAACATCTTTAGCATTTTTTACCTGCCTGCTAACGGCGGCCTGCATTAAAGTGACTAAGGGACCAAATGAAAGACCCCAGATAAAAAAAGCAAAATGCCCTACACCTTTTACTTTGCCAAACATTAGTAATGTGAGCATAGAAACAATAAGTAATGCAAACATGGTTATTGTTAATAGCCGCAGGTATTTATCGATAAGTTTTATAGCTAAAAAAACAGAAATCATCGAACCTATACCAAAAAACAATAAAGCACTTTCAATCCCACCAGCTAAACCAATTTCCTCAACCAGGCTTGTAATGTAAACATAGGCACCATAATGTGCGGTTACACCAAGCAAGGTAAGCACAAGAATAACTAGTACAGCTGGATTTGTTAATACCGCAAAAGGTGAGGAGCTTTTGCTCAGCTTTTCACCGGGCGTAGAAGGCAAAGCAAAAAAGCTAATAACTGCAATAGCAATAATAACCAGCCCAAAGCCAATAAACTCACTTCGCCAGCCATATTCATTGCCAATAGTGGTCATTATGGGCATACCAAGACTAATTCCGAGCGTGGTGCCTGCCATAATAACCGCAATAGACTTGCCATGATGTTCCTCATCTACCAGTCGCATACCGTAAGCTGCAATCATTGGCCACATCACACCTGCACAAATGCCTCCGATAATTCTAAGAAAAATAATAACGTTATAATTATCAATCAGCCCAACCACAATGTTTGAAACGGCAAAGCCACTCAACAAAATCAGCAGTAAGTGCTTGCGATTAAATTGCATCGTCATTGAAATGAGCGGAATTGCAAATATCGCTGAAGCAATGGCGTAGTAGCCCACCAAATTACCTGTTTGCATCTCACTAATATTGAGATCGGCCATCATTAAAGGCATAACACCTGAGGGCATCAGCTCCGATAATATCCCTACAAAGGTCACTGACGACATCAAGATCATAATCAGCCATGGGAATAAGCTAGCGGTTTTTTGAGAAATATTTTCAGTGCTCATAATTTTTATCGGTTCTTAATTTTTTAAATTTATTGGCTTAGATGCTGCCAGATTAAGTATATGGTGAAAACAGCTGTTGTTCCTATAGTCTATTGTTAAGTGCATACTATTTGGTTGTGCTGTTGAGTTGCAGTAAATCCCATTTATTACTATATAGGTCTTGAAAAAACACTACTGCGCCATACTCTTCAACTCATGGCTCTTCATTAAATACAACATCATTTGCTTTCATTAGCTCATAGTCTCGCCAGAAATCGTTGGTCTGTAAAAATAAGAAAACACGTCCACCGGTTTGGTTACCAACAGCTTGTGTCTGCTCGTTTGTGCTCCTAGTAAATTCGTACCATTAGAATAGGGAAGATAAACCTAAACTCAGCGCTTCCCGCCACCTAAATCAGTATCTTCGAGGAGTGTAAATTGAAGTTTTTTAGTATACAACGCGATAGCACCATCGTAGCTTTTAACGATTAGAGCTACATTTTTAATGTGCGGTTGAACTGATTTAGACATGGTAATTTCCGGATATGTGCAGCTTTACTAACTACGCTGCAATTACAAACCTTAAAATAGGTGTTTTTTATTTTCCGTGATGGAAACTACCACCTCTGATACTATTGTTATACGCTACGTGGAGCAAACATTATTATAGCCATACCTACAAGTGCTACACCAGACCCCACAAGATCCCATGTAGTTGGACGAATACCATCAACAGCCCACAACCACAAAATAGCCATGAAAATATACACGCCACCATAAGCAGCATAAACCCTACCTGCAGCGGCTGGATGCAACGACAATAACCAAGCAAATATAGCCAAGCTTAGGGCTGCAGGAACCAGTAACCAAACCGATTTCCCCTCACGCAACCAAAGGTATGGTAAATAACAGCCAATAATTTCTGCCAAAGCCGTAATTAAAAAAAGACCAAATATTTTCATTTCGCTCAAAAGTGACTCCTCTCATTACTTATATTCGAGGCTCTAAAGTTTCTAGTTATAGAAAAACGGCTTCAAGCATTCCTCAAAAACGCGATCACGACTTAAATCTAAAGCAGCTCATAAATATAAAATAGCCGCATAGGTTAGTAGCTTAAGATTTATAGCTTAAGCTTTACCTGTCACTTTGTATTTAGTAAAAACCACCCAGCCGCAACCTTCACTAACACATGTATTAATATGGTTTTTTGTATTGTTTACCAAAGCCATGAGAGCTAATGATGATTTTATATTTATTGCATTTTTAACTATTTATACTGGGTTATCTATGTCAATAAATGTGACGTCAAAACCATGCTCTTGAGCGAGTAGCTCACCTAATGCTTTAATGCCGTAGCGCTCTGTGGCGTGGTGCCCTGCGGCAAAAAAATCAATATTTTGCTCGCGCGAGCTATGAATAGTTTGCTCCGAGGCTTCGCCAGTTAAGTAGGCGTCAAGGCCTTGCTCTGCAGCTAGGTCAATGTAACCTTGCCCGCCACCGGTGCATAACCCAATTGTCTCTATTTTATCGGTTCGTACTAAACTGCTCAGTGGTGTTCTGTTTAACACTTGAGCTATTTTATTGGCAAACTCTTCACCCGTTAACGGTGTTTTTAAACGCCCTTTCATTGCTACGCTGTTTGCAACAGGCTCTAAACCCGCTTCAATTTCAATATCTAGCAACAGTGCTAATTGTGCGTTATTACCAAGTACCGGATGTATATCGAGCGGTAAATGATAAGCAAATAAGTTAATGTCATTTGCTAATAACGCACCAATGCGGCGTTTTTTCATACCTGTAATTGGTTGCGATTCGCCTTTCCAAAAATAACCATGGTGCACTAATATTGCATCAGCATTTTTTTCTATTGCAGCATCAATCAGTGCTTGGCTTGCAGTAACACCAGTAATTATGGTTTTAATTTCATTTTTGCCTTCAATTTGTAGGCCATTTGGGCAAAAATCATTAATTGTGTGGGGTTTTAAAATGTCATTTAACAGCTGGTTAAATTCTCGACGTTGCATACAAGCTACCTTACTTAACACTGAATTTTGTGCAAATTTTGGCTGTTTATGAGCTAAAATGGAAGGAAAATCGCAAAAAATTGAAAAACACTTTTAAAATAGGTATAAATAGGACTTCTTTATCTGTGTTAACAACGTATAGGGTCTCTAATGAGCAAACTAGACAAAACAGCAGTGTTATCTGCCTTTGAATCAGCGTATGAAGCTGCCAACGGTAAAAAACCTGAAATCACTACAAAACCAGGCTGGTACAGCATCGATGGCGGCAAAAATTTACGCCTAGCTGATGTAGCAGAGTTAACTAAAAAGTTAACTTCTGGCAAAACTGCTAAAACGAAAAAAACTAAAGTGGCTGCGCCTGCTAAAGCACAGAAAAAAGCACCATTTACTGTTGTTACCGAAAATGAAGACGGTTATACAGCTGAAGAGTTTTGGATTGTAGAATTAGCGCGTAAAGAGCACGATTGCCGTTTACCGCGCGGTGTTGTTTAACATCCTAATGTGATTTTAAAATAAACCGCGTTAAGCGGTTTTTTTATGCCTAATAAAAGCGGCTAACTTAACACTAAGTTAGCCGCTTTTAAATGCGTTAACGTTATTTAAACTCTAACTTTAAATGTTATTTGTTGTTTTCAAAATAAAGTGGTTTACGCTGTTTTTTACCCACCTCAACCATAGTTGCGGCATTAAATAAGCGGCCGTTGATCATGGTGTAGTCAATTTTGTCTGAGTCGCGGATATTACTTAGCGGATCGCCATCAATTACCATTAAATCAGCAAGTTTACCTACTTCTAGCGATCCGACGTTTTTATCTAGCCCTAAGTACTTAGCTGGATCGAGTGTAGAGGCTCTAATTGCTTCAAGTGGGGTCATGCCACCTTGGGCAAACATCCACATTTCCCAATGCGCACCTAAACCTTCACGTTGGCCATGCGCTCCTAAGTTAACTAGTACACCTAGGTCTTGCAGCTCAGCAGCTACGCGGGCATTGTTAAAATGGTTATAGTGATGCTCGGGTGCTTTAACGCGGCGCATTGAGCGCGGTAATAATTGGTTTTTAGGCACAAATTTACTTAACCGTGGGTGATTCCACACATCCGTTTTATCGTACCAGTAATTTTCGCCCCAAATACCGCCATAGGCTACAACAAGCGTTGGTGTATAACCTACATCACTTTGTGACCACAGCTGTTTTATATCGTCGTAAATATGCTCTACCGGAATTGAATGCTCAATGCCTGTATGCCCATCTACTATCATACTTAGGTTATGTTGTAGTAATGAGCCACCTTCGGGTACTACCATCATTTGCAGTTCACGCCCCGCTTCTATTACTTGCTGGCGTTGCTCGCGACGTGGTTGGTTGTACGATTTAACACTAAACGCGCCAACCTTTTTTAAACGCTCTAAATGAAATTTAGCATCATCTAACGAGTCAATATGCGAGGTATACCCTGGCATATTGGCGCCATACAAAATAGTACCGGTAGAGAATATACGTGGGCCAACTATCATGCCTGCTTTTTGCATTTCACTGGCGGTGAATATTTCAGAGGTGTCGTTTGATGGGTCGTGAATTGTAGTTACACCTAATGCAAGCCCTGCAAAGTTTTTCCAGTTTTGTTGTGGAATAATTTCATCACTTGCTTGCGAGCCATGTGCGTGGGCGTCGACTATCCCTGGCATAATCGTTTTGCCCGTTACATCAACTACTTTAGCACCTTTGGGAATGCTTACTTCAGCGGCTGTACCAATGGCTTTTATATGCTTACCATCGGTGATAATCACACCATTTTCAATAACTTTTTCGCCATCCATAGTAATAATTTTAGCGCCCGTTAGAGCTATCATGCCCTTTGGCTCAGCCATTTTTTTACTAAAACTAATGTTATCGCCACTTTTTACTTTAAAGTCTTTATCGTCAGCTTTATTAATAGCAAACATACCCTCAAGGCTGGCATGATAAAGCTCAGGACCTAAAGTCCAATACAGTTTATTGCTATTAGCGCTCCAGCTAATATTTTCTCCCGCACGAACAGATAACTGCTCAATAGGAAATTGGTTGTCTGTAGGGCTAATATTAAGCGTTTTACCGCTTTCTACAAACGGTGTTACAAATACTTTAAAGCGCTCAGCAAACGCAAGATATTGGCCATCTGGCGATACTCTAAATTCGGTGGCATGCTCAGATTCGTAAAGCTTACGCACTTTTTTAGTATCAAGCTCTACTACACTCAGCGTTGGTTTTGGCCACGGGCTCATGATGTACACTCGATCGTTAGCTGCGCCAAACTGTGGCTGATAGCCATTTTTTGAAATTAACTCACTTTTGCCGCCTTTAGTGCTTACGCTGTAAACTCCTGGGTTTAGTGACCACTTAGGGTTTAAAATACTGCCACCGGTGGCTTTGCGATAAACCACTGTTTTACCATCTGGGCTAAAGGTAGGCTCAACGTACTTACCCGGTTGCTCAGTTATGGTGTCACCACGGCCACTGCTCGCAGAAACCACACGTACTTGACCTTGCTCGTTATCGTCCCACGTGGTGTACACTATTTTTTTGCCATCGCGCGAGTACTGCGCAAATAACTCGTAATGATCGGTTTGTTTGGTTAAACGCTTAATTTTACCTGATTCTAAATCACGTTTATAAATGTGTCCTAACGCTTCAAAAATAGCCGTTTCACCATCGGGGCTAATTTGTACGTTACGCAGCATTTTTACATCAAACTCATCAGTATCGAGGTTTTGAGTAAAACGCACTGCTTTTTGAATTTTTTTAGTGGTTTGTACTTTAAAAGCAATGGTTTCTACCGATTTATCGCTAACATCGAGTTTATGTATTGTGCCACCAGCCCAAAATACCAGTTGTTGATTATCTGGCGTCCAAGCAATCGTGGGGTAAACACCATGAATAGCCCAAGTTTCTTGCATATCACGCTCTAACTTATCGTACAGTTTAGTGTGCTCACCGCTAGTTAAGTCGTATAAATACAGGCTAGTTTGAAAGTCGTCACGCTTTATATAAGCAAGCTTTTTACCATCGGGTGAGGGGGTTGGTCTAATCGCGCCCCCCATACCACTAATCACCGTTTCAATTTCGCCGGTTTCACGGTCGTAACGTTTTATTTTATAAATTCCCGCCACAGAGTCTTTTGAATAATGAAAGGTTTTACCTGGTGTTGCATCATGCGAAAAGTACACATAACGACCATCGGGCGAAAACATCGGCTCACCCAAATCTTTTTGATCGTCAGCTCGCTTGGTAAGCTGTACTCCTTTACCACCCGCTTTATGATAAAGCCATACTTCGCCTGCCCCTAATGAGCGACTTGCGGTAAAGTGTTTACGGGCAACTAGGTAGTCGCCATCAGGACTCCATGCAGGGCTGTTTAATAAGCGAAAGGTTTCGTCGGTTACTGCACTTTGGTTTTCGCCGTTTAAATCCATAATCCAAATATTATCGCCGCCACCTTGATCTGAGGTAAAAGCAATGTGTTTACCATTTGGGCTAAAGCGCGGTTGCATTTGCCATGCAATATCTGAGGTAAGTTGTGTGGCATTGCCGCCACTTATTGGCATAGTATAAATATCGCCAAGTAAATCAAACACCAGTGTTTTACCATCAGGGCTAATATCTAGGTTCATCCATGTGCCTTGATCAACACTAATGGTGGCATCTACAAATTGCCCTTTAGGTGAATCTACTTGCCATTTTGGCTCATCGTCTTGTTGGGCTTGTGCGTTGCCTAGTGCCAATGACACAGATAAAGCTAGCACCGTTTGCAGCATTTTTTTCATGCAATTCTCACTTATTATTGTTGCTCTATGTAACTCTCTTACATGATTGCAACAAAAACGCCGACAAGTTGCCAGCGTTATAAGATGAAATGCCGTAAATTAATGCCAGACTATAGGGTCAAATTGATAATAGTCCACCAGCAAGCGATAAATTTCAGGGTCATATCGGCGCAGTTCTGCCGGCTTCTCTAAAAAGGTTTCGGTGATCACCGCAAAAAACTCAGCCTCATTAGTCGCGCCATAACTATGAATAACATGCTCCATACTATAAGCAACATGACTTTTTAACTGGTTAAAGGCACGACTAAATACACGCCCCCATTCTTTATACTCGGCTGCTGTTTTAAGTAACGGCGTACCGGTTGTTTTGCCGGTTTCTTGATCTAGCTGATGCGCAAATTCATGAAACACTAAATTATGGCCATCACTGGGTAATCTATTTCCCTCAAGAACGTCGTGCCAACTGAGTACTAATGTACCACCTGGCCACGACTCACCTAGCCTAATTGCATTATGATAGCTAACTAAGCCAGCGCTATCACGCGTTAACTGCGGCGCATAATAAGCACTTGGATATAGGAGTATTTCTTTTACATTTTTGTAAAGTGGCCAAGGTTTATTGAGCACAAGCAAGCAGGCATCGGCTGCTACAATTAGCTTCATTGCACCTGTTAGTTTTAAGCCATCGCACCCTACAAAGCGTTTTTCACTTAAAAACCACATAATATGACGCTCTAACTTTGCTCTATCAGCATCGGTCATTTTTTTATAAATAGGCATACAACGCAGTAAAATATCTTTTTGCTGCGAATTAAGCTCAAGAGTTTTATATTTACGTTGCCATAATCTATTTTGAATAGCTGGCCAACGCCAAAAAATAACCACAAAAATAATTAAGATAACAATTAACAATCCATTTATCATGCTGATGCCTTCGCTCAATGTATACTCTCTATATGTGTGCGACTGAGGCACTTTTCAATTACATGATTTCGGTGCGATTACGGCCACCGTTTTTGGCTTTGTATAATGCCTGATCGGCTCCTGATAAAAGTCGGTCGTAATCGTCTATATTATTAGAATCAGAAACACCAAAACTCGCGGTTACTTGATGCAGCCCAGCAGCAATTACTGAAAAATCGTTATTTGCAATTTCTTCCCGTAATAGTTCACACATGAGTTTTGCTTCTGCTGCAGTTTTGTTAGGAAACACTAAGGTAAATTCCTCCCCGCCCCAGCGAGCTACTTGCTGCTCACCTTCGCAATGCGATTTGAGTATTTTGGCTATTTCACAAATAACTTTATCGCCAACAATATGTGACCAGCCATCGTTCACCCGCTTAAAGTGATCTATATCCATGATAGCAATAGCTAATATTTTATTTTGCTGCTTATAAGTGGCAAAATTTGCTGCTAACCAACTATCGAAAGCGCGCCGGTTTGGCATATCAGTAAGTTGGTCGTGAGTGGCTTGATAAGCAAAGGCGTTTGCCTGTTCTTGAAGGTCCTGTGTTTGCTTTTCTACTCGTTTAGTTAGCTCTGCCTCTACTTTTTTATAATGATATAAGCGGTACTTATAAATAGCATATATAGTGACTAAAAAAGTAAAAAACAGCATTAATTTAAAGCTCAACTTTTGCCAGTAATGTGCTTGAATTACAAAGCGAATTTCTTGCTCATTTTGCTGCCATTGTGTATTTGGATAACCGGCGCGCACCTTAAACGTATACTTACCTGCAGATAAGTTGGTGTATTCTGCACCTGTCATGTGCTGGCGGTTTACCCACTCTTTATTAAAACCTTCTAACTGTGTTTGAAAACTTAAACGCTGCGGCATAATAAAACTCAAACCCGCATACTGAAAAGATAATCTTGAAACATTAGGCGGCAATAATACTGTTTCACCATCTAATGGGAGCGCTGTTGCTCTGCCGTTAACGCTAAAGCTCTCAATCATAGTAGGCAAATCTACTTTGCTTGATGCTTGCAATAACTCAGGTTTTAGCGCGCTTACTCCTTTTGCAGTAGCAAACCAAATGGTGCCATCTTTATGCACTGTTGCTGATGGGGTCGAGCCGCCATTAACTTGTGCACTGAGCATGCCATCGCCCTCGTCATAAAGTTGAAATACGAGTGGAATATTTATATTTTTTTGTTTTTCATCAAGAACATGATTAACGTGCTGGCGATCAACCTGAATAACCCCGCGGTTACTCGATAACCAAAATGAATCTTTATGAGCCACAATTTGAAATAACTTATCGACTGGCAGCCCTTGCTCCCGCCCTAAAATAGCCATTTTGCCTGCACTGTGCTCATAGCGCATTAATCCACGATCTGTCGTCATCCATGTGTAGTCGTCATCAAAATAAAAACCAAATCCATACTCGGCAGCAAATTGCGCTGGAAAGCTTATAGCACTAAATTGCTCAGTTAGTATATTAAACACCACAACCCCATTGCCGGTGCCAATCCAAACATTGCCTTTGTTATCTTCACTGAGTGCTAAAATAAAACCGCTAGGCAGCTCTTTTTCATTGGTAAATTGCACTAATGAGCCATCTTTTTCAACTCGCGTTAACCCCATAGCAGAGCCGATCCATAATCGCTGTTTGGAATCGAGTAATAGCCCTCTTACTTCGTTACTCCCAAGGCCATTACTACGATTTAAATAAGGCGTTATTTTATTATTACTGACCTTTAATACACCCGATGTATAAGTGCCTATCCATACATCGCCATCCTCGCCCTCCAGTAAACTCAATACCGAATAGGGAGAACCTTCTTTAGCACCTTCTATTTGAGTTACATTATTATTTTTAATTTTGTTAAGGCCGGCACTACTCCCTACCCATAAGCTACCATCGGAGTGCGATAATACCGTTCGCACGTAATCCCCAGCTAAACCCCGCTTAGTAGTCCAGGCGGTAAATGGCGCCTCCCTTAATCTAAACAGCCCGGCATTAGTGCCCACCCAAATACTGTTTTCTCTATCTTGTAATAAAGACAATATTCTATTAGCAGGGAGTCCGCCTTTCGCATCTAATTGCTCAAGCCCAGCCACACTGAGTCGAAAAATACCTTTATTAATAGTGCCAAACCATAAATCACCGTGGTTATCTTCTAATAAACTAGAAATAGACTCGACACTGAGCTGTGGATGGATGGCAGTAAATACTGCGTCTTTGAGAATATAAGCGCCGCGCTCACTGCCAATAATTAATTTCCCTTGGCGAGTAAGTAGTAGAGTATAAACTGCTGCATTGGGTAGCCCATCATCGGCTGTTATTAAGCTTGCTTGCTGATCAACAATTTTATATAAACCATCGCTAGTAGCAGCCCAAATAACGCCATTGGCATCCTCAAGCACACGATAGGCGCTAACATTATGAACAATGGCCTGATCGTGTTTACTATTAGCCCCGCGGTAAAATACGCCATCGTTTTCTAATGCCAGCCAAAACCCGTCATCGTTACTTTTAATTATGTGATTAACCATAGCTGAGGCACTCGGCTGAGTATTCCACTGTCTATATTGATATAAGCTGATACCACCTCTTGAACCGGCTATTAATAAGCCGCCGTCATCGGTAGGAGTAAGTGCACGAAGCCCTGAGTCGGGAAGATTATTTATTTCAGCGCGAGTAAATAGTTTAAATTCTTGGCCATTAAAGCGCGCTAAACCCTCCCATGTTGCTATCCATAAATAACCGTCTTGAGTTTGCGCTAAGCTATTAATACTATTGTGAGGCAGGCCTGAGCGGGTATTCCATGTTTCAAAAAAATAATCACTTAAAGGTAAACGAGTTTGTGACTGCACCTGACACGTGAACATGACGAAAAATACACATAAAATCCCTAAATGCTTCATCACTGCGACCTTTATAATTATTATTGATTAATTAGTATTACCCACTAAATTTAACGCAATCCTAAGTGATTAAAAACCAACCAAAACCAGCTAAACTAAGAAAATACTACCACAGCCTGCAGTAGCATTTCATTAACTAATCTTTACAAAAGTTATCAAATGTATCTTGTAAAATGTTTATAAACTTTGCTACGTGTAAACCATCCATTAAAGAGTGATGTACATCAATAGCTAAGGGCATAGTTTGCTGCTGTTTATTAAGCTGACCAAATACAAATTTAGGGATCCCTAAACATTTCCCTTCACTAAACGCATGCGAAAAAGCACTAAAATTTAGCCAAGGTAATACCGAAATATGAATTAAGTCGGCCTGCCCTTCGGTTTGTGCAAAGGCGTCAGAAAATAAAGGCTGCGATTTAGCATTAAAACTAACTGCGCTGGCATGCACGGCAAACTCAGTAAAGTTGGCCTTATCACTAAAGTAACTAAACCTGAACGAGTCATCTGCTGCAAGCTCAACCACACTAGCGCGGGTGTTACTTAGTAGCCATGGCTTATCATTAATAATACGCAGCATAATTGGCGGGTACGCATGGCACGCTTTAAGTGTGGCATAAGTATAGGCCTGAAAAAAAGACAGCTGATGCGCTTTACAGTAATTATATAAGGCCTTCGCGTTTAGCTGTACACACACATTAAAGTACGGTTGAGAAAAGTGTTTAAACAACTCAAAATGTTGTTTACGGGGCCAGCTATCAAAATCAATAGGCTGCATAGAAACAGGCGAAGAAGACATAGATAAATAAACACATAAAATAAAAAATTAAGTTTAACGTATAAACAAAAAAAAGGCGTGCAATTGCACGCCCTAATATTTACGGTTAACTTATTTAGCCGATTAAAGACCGTTTTTAAGGATCTCTTGTGCAAGCTCATCAGCAATTAAATGCGTAGATTTTTGCTCTTTTTCACTACGCGCAAAAATTTCAGTTAGGGTATCAAAAATACCTTCAACATGTTTATTTGACGCAGCAGCACTGTACCCTTCTGGTAGCGTTTCATAATAAACATTAATAATACCACCGGCGTTAATTACGTAATCTGGTGCATATAAAATACCTTTCTCACGAATAATTTCACCATGACGCGATTGTGCCAACTGGTTATTGGCACAGCCTGCAATTATAGTAGCTTTAAGGCGCGGTATAGTTGCATCGTTTATAGTTGCACCTAGTGCACAAGGTGCGTACACGTCTACGTCTAAATCGTAAATTTCGTCAATGCCAACGGCTGTAGCACCAAACTCATTAACAACACGGTCAATTGCTGCTTGGTTAATATCAGTAACATATAGCTCAGCGCCCGCCTCTGACAAATGCTTACATAAAGTATAAGCAACAGTCCCTAACCCTTGTACTGCTACTTTAATACCAGCAAAGTTTTGATGACCACGCTGATGGTTTAATGCCGCTTTTATACCTAAAAACGTACCGTATGCTGTAAATGGTGATGGGTTACCACTTTTGCCTTCAAGGCCAAGTACATAACTGGTTTCTTTGTTCATCATTGCAACATCGTCGCAGTTGATATTTACATCTTCAGCAGAATAGTAGCTGCCGTTTAATCGCTCTAATTGACGACCAAAAGCACGGAATAATTGCTCAGATTTAATTTCTTTAGCATTACCAATAATCACAGATTTACCGCCACCAAATGGCAAGCGCGCAACTGCATTTTTATAGGTCATGCCTTTGGATAAACGCAGCACGTCGTAAACTGCATCTTCATCATTTGCATAATCCCACATTCTACATCCGCCCACTGCCGGACCTAGGTTAGTATTATGTACCGCAATTATTGCTTTTAAACCCGACTCTTTATCAGTACAAAAAACCACTTGTTCATGGTTATCAAATTCAACTTGATTAAACACAACCACTTTAAATACTCCGAAATAGTTAACCCTAAAGGGTATGCATGCATGAAATTGCCGAGACTTTATCACTTCGGATAACGCTTCGCTATACCACGAGAGGATAAACCCAAGCGCAAAACAGCATTGAATTAAATAGCCAACTTTAATGCTAAGTGCACATAAAAATCCCACAAAGGTAAAGCAATCAAGTATTAAAAGCTAAAAATAACAAACACCGCAAGGTTTACGCTTACGTGAACGTAACGCAACTAATAACTGTAAAGTTTAAATTACACGCAAGCATAATATGCAAACGCTTATGCTACATAGGTTTGCCTTAAAAAGGGGGTGGTTTAAGAGAACTGGTCAGAGCTGCTCACTCTTTTGCTAAGCAAATTAAATTACGGGCAATAGAGCAGGATATTTAACCTGAACTCTGGTTAAGAGATTTACTAACGTATTGAATCATAGTTATATTTATCTTTATTTTCTCTAGCCAGAGATTTTCAGTGAAAACAAGACGAATTCACGCGTCAATAGCTGGCCTATTGCAAGTGAATTCAACGCAGTTAGCGCTGAAAATAGCTGCTTGAGATAGGTTTATTATCCAGAGGTCAGGTTACTTAGTTTAAGTTAAACAAAAAGCGAGCACAGGGCTCGCTTTGTATATTAGTAAGTTAGATTACTTTAGCTTGCTATCTAGCTCTTCAATTTTAGCTTTCCAAATTGCAGGGCCTTGCGTATGCGCATTAGCACCTTCGCTATCAACAGCGACTGTTACCGGCATATCTTCTACTTCAAACTCGTAGATGGCTTCCATACCTAAATCTTCGAAAGCAACAACACGTGCTTTTTTAATTGCTTTAGATACTAAATACGCCGCGCCGCCAACTGCCATTAAGTACACTGACTTATGCTGCTTAATAGACTCAACCGTAGCAGGGCCACGCTCTGCTTTACCTATCATGCCTACAATACCGGTTTTTTCTAGCATCATATCGGTAAATTTATCCATACGCGTAGCCGTTGTCGGACCCGCTGGGCCAACTGCTTCGTCACGTACAGCATCTACTGGGCCTACGTAATAAATAAATTTATTATCAAAATCTACGCCTTTAGGTAAACCTTCGCCTGAGTTGATCATGTCTTGCAAACGCTTATGCGCGGCATCTCGACCCGTTAAAATAGTACCCGAAAGTAAAACAGTTTCACCCATTTTCCATTCTTGCACATCTTTTTTGGTCAAGGTATTTAAATCAACACGACGTGTGCCTTCGCCCACTTCAAAGGTTACTTGTGGCCAATCTTCTAACTTAGGTGCTTTTAGGTTTGCTGGGCCTGAACCATCAAGGGTAAAGTGTACGTGGCGAGTAGCCGCACAGTTAGGGATCATCACGACCGGTTTTGACGCTGCATGCGTTGGTGCTGTTTTAATTTTAACATCAACAACCGTTGTTAAACCGCCTAAGCCTTGTGCGCCAATACCTAATTTATTAGCACGTTCAAATATTTCTAAACGTAGCTTTTCTTCTGTGGTTTCTGCACCGCGTTCCATTAATTCATGAATATCTACCGGATCCATTAACGACTCTTTAGCCATTACTGCCGCTTTTTCAGCCGTACCACCAATACCTATACCTAGCATGCCAGGCGGACACCAGCCTGCGCCCATTGTAGGTAGCGTTTTTTCTACCCATTCTGCCACATCGTCAGATGGGTTTAACATAACCATTTTACTTTTGTTTTCAGAGCCGCCGCCTTTAGCCGCTACCATTACTTCAACCTTACCGCCCGCTACTAAATCTATATGTACAACTGAAGGGGTATTGTCTTTGGTGTTTTTACGAGTACCTGCAGGGTCTGCAACAATAGAGGCGCGCAGCGGGTTGTCTGGATTTAAGTATGCACGGCGTGTGCCTTCATCAACCATTTGTTGAACGGTTAAATCGGTTTTATCCCAGTTAACATCCATACCTACTTTAACAAAACAGGTAATAATACCTGTGTCTTGGCAAAGCGGACGCTTGCCCTCAGCCGACATACGCGAGTTAATTAGAATTTGTGCGATGGCATCTTTTGCTGCTTTACTTTGTTCTTTGTTATAGGCTTTTTCAAGCGCTTGAACAAAATCAAGGGGATGATAGAAGGAAATATACTGCAAAGCATCTTCAATGCTATCTATAAAGTCTTGCTGACGGATTGTACTCATAGTGGTTCCTTAAGTTACCGTTACGCGGTGTCGCGTAAGCTATATCAAACCGGTGACGGTGGTTTGCACTGTTTTTAATTTGGGAAGCAACTAAACGCTGCCAAAAAAATTTGACTTATGATACCCTCCTCGCCCATTTCGAGCCAGTTCTTAAAGGGGTAGTAAATGCTAAACAATAAAAATAATTGTATAAAATTAGCCATAACACAAAGCTGTATTGATGTATTTGCGCATTTTGCCCACTTGCCTTATGCCATTTTACTCGATTCGGCCAATAGTGAGCATGTAGACAGTCGTTTTGATATTATTGCCATCGAGCCCAAAAGCACACTGGAAGTACAAAACAACCTCAGTATTTTAAATAACCAACCCGATGCAAGAAGCTGCTTTGAAATAATGAACAGCGAACTGCTAAAACTTAATAACAACAAAGCGGCCAACAACCTACCCTTTAGTGGTGGCTGGCTGGGTTATTTGGGTTATGACTTAGGCCGCACACTTGAAAACCTCCCAAGTAGCGCTATAAACGATATAGACTTGCCACAAATGGCCGTTGGCTTGTACTTAGATGCACTCATATACGATAAACAACAAAACAGTTGGTTTTATATTGCCCAGCCTAAGGTTAATCGCTTAGCACTTTATCAGCAGTATTTAGCACAACCTGCCATTATGCCTAGCTTTGCACTTAAAACTGCGTGGCAATCTAATATGAGCCGCGCTGATTATGCGCAAAAATTTGCCGTAATTGAAGATTATTTAAAAACAGGCGATTGCTATCAAATAAATTTAGCACAGCGTTTTAGTGCCCAATATGAAGGCTCGCCTTGGGCTGCCTACGTTAAATTAACAGCAGCGAATAAAGCGCCGTTTTCTAGCTTTATAAACCATCCGCAAGGCGCAATTTTGTCTATTTCTCCGGAGCGTTTTATATTAGTAAGCGATAATCAAGTGCAAACTAAGCCGATTAAAGGCACGCTACCGCGAAAAGCGGATCCGCAGCAAGACGCCCAGCAAGCACAATTATTGGCAAACTCTGCCAAAGATCGCGCCGAAAATGTAATGATTGTTGATTTATTACGAAACGATTTAGGTAAAGTAGCCAAACCAGGATCGGTTCAGGTGCCCTCGTTATTTGCTATTGAGAGCTTTCCGGCGGTGCATCATTTAGTTAGTACAGTTACTGCCACATTGGCAGAGGGTAAAACGGCGGTTGATCAACTCGCTGCAGCATTTCCTGGGGGCTCGATTACTGGCGCGCCTAAAGTGAGAGCAATGGAGATTATTGAAGAACTTGAACCGCATCGTCGCAGTATTTATTGTGGTTCAATAGGCTATTTAAGTGCTTGTGGTAACATGGATACCAGCATTACTATTCGTACTTTAGTATGCCACGCTCAACAAATACACTGCTGGGCCGGTGGTGGCATAGTAGCTGATTCTAAAGTTGCATTGGAATATCAAGAAACATACGATAAAGTAAATAAAATACTCCCATTATTATAACAGTAGGTCGCTTTGAATAGTGAACACATTATAGCGCGGTTTCAGTTAAGCCCTACGGCAGCGCCAGATCAAGGAATAGATACCCCTAAAAAGCGTGCCAGCGCAGTCATGTTGCCGCTTATTGATGTAGATGATCATGCGCATATTTTACTGTGTAAGCGCCCTATTTATTTGCACCATCATCCCGGTGAAATTTGCTTGCCCGGTGGTAAGTTTGAAGCAAGTGATATTACGCTTCGCACTACTGCCCTGCGTGAACTACATGAAGAGCTAAATATTACGCCCAGTAATGTTAAAGTATTTGGCCAATTACCTTTGTACTCAACACTCACCGGCTTTAACATTAGCCCTTTTGTTGGCATGCTTAATAAACACACTATTTGGGAGAACGATCATAATGAGGTACAAGCTAGTTTTTTATTACCACTGCGTGATTTAACTAACGAGGCTAATTGGCAGCCCCTGCCTTTTCAGCGTTTTGGTAAAACCATTATTTTATATGGTTACAATACCCCACATGGTTTACTTTGGGGTGCAACTGCAAGCATCATTAAAAACTTTACAAAACAACTCGCCTTACCAGTTTAAATGTTCTTGATTAATGGTTACATAGTCACAATTTAGCGTTACTATACACGACCGTTCAAAAAAGCAGCCTAGTGCTGAGTAAACACAGAAGAGACACATTATGATAAGTGCATTTGATATGTTTAGTATTGGTATTGGCCCTTCTTCGTCACATACCGTTGGCCCAATGCGCGCATCTCGTTTATTTGTTAATGACCTACAAGAAAAACAATTATTAGCAAACGTTACCGACATTAAAGTAGAGCTATATGGCTCGTTAGGTCAAACTGGTATTGGCCACGGCTCGGGTAAAGCTGTAATACTTGGCCTTGCTGGGTATGATCCTGAAACCATCGACGCCGATTTGGTTGATACTATTTTAGCCACAATTGAAAAAGAACAAGTTATTTATTTAAATCAAACGCATAAGGCTAAATTCCCAAAGCAAGGGGCTATTGTTTTTCACCGTCGTAAAACGCTACCTAAGCACTCTAATGCAATGGAAATTATTGCCTCTAATAATGGCGAGAAGGTTTATAGCCAAATTTATTACTCAATTGGCGGTGGCTTTATTGTTACTGACCAAGATTTTGAAAACGAAAAACAAGCAGCGCTTGATATTCGTGAAGAAAACCCTGCACCTTTTCCGTTTGGTAGCGCACAAGAATTACTGGAAATGTGTAAAGAGTCGGGTTTCAGTGTATCTACTTTAATGATGCATAACGAAAAAACACTACGCAGCGAAAACGACATTAAAGACGAGTTATTTAATATTTGGCAGGTAATGAAAGCCTGTATTGAGCGTGGTATGCGTACCGAAGGGATTTTACCAGGCGGTTTAAAAGTAAAACGTCGTGCTCCTAATTTACATTTAAAACTTAATGTTGAAGTAAGTAACGACCCCCTACGTGCTATGGATTGGGTCGACTTATTTGCTTTAGCTGTAAATGAAGAGAACGCCGCAGGCGGGCGTGTTGTAACCGCGCCTACCAATGGCGCAGCGGGTATTTTACCAGCAGTACTTATGTATTATCATACTTTTATAAAAGAAGTTGATCGCGACATAGTTACGCGTTATTTATTAACCGCCGCCGCTATCGGTATTTTATATAAAAAGAACGCCTCTATTTCGGGTGCCGAAGTAGGCTGCCAAGGTGAAGTGGGCGTGGCTTGCTCAATGGCTGCAGGCGCACTTACCGAAATTGTAGGTGGTAATGTAGTGCAAGTAGAAAATGCCGCCGAAATTGGCATGGAGCATAACTTAGGGCTTACGTGTGACCCAGTTGGTGGCTTAGTGCAAGTACCGTGTATTGAACGCAACGCCATGGGCGCGATAAAAGCAATTAATGCGTCACGCCTTGCAATTCGTGGTAGTGGTGAGCAAAAAGTATCACTCGATAAAGTGATTAAAACTATGCTCGAAACCGGTAACGATATGAAAACTAAATATAAAGAAACCGCTCGTGGTGGTTTAGCCGTTAATATAATTGAGTGTTAACACACTTAATTATAATTAAAAAAGGCGCCTGTTTAAAAACAGGCGCCTTTTTTATTAGCTACTTTTAACAGTTAAGTATTAGATACCGAAACAATTATTTAACTGGCAATTCTATATCAGCAAATAACTTATCAACATCTTCTTGGTTGCGTAATAAGTTAGCACGCTCTACTCGCTCTTTAGTTAAGTGTGGTGCAAAGCGTTCAATAAAGTCATACATATAAGTGCGTAAAAAACTGCCTTTTCTAAAACCAATTTTAGTGGTACTCGCTTCAAATAAATGGCTGGCATCAATACACACTAAATCAGTATCACTGACCTGGTCAATCGCCATTGACGCAACCACTCCAACGCCTAATCCTAAGCGTACATACGTTTTAATAACGTCGGCATCGGTGGCGGTAAATACTATGTGCGGCTCAAGCCCATGAGCACTAAATGCTTTATCTAGTTCTGAGCGGCCAGTAAAGCCAAATACATAAGTAATAAGCGGATATTTTGCAATATCAGCCACGGTTATACTATTGGCTTTTTTAGCTAATGGATGGTCTTTTGCCACCACAATACTACGGTTCCAATGATAACAAGGTAGCATAACAAGGTCTGAATATAAGTGTAGTGCTTCTGTTGCAATAGCAAAGTCGGCATCGCCACGTGCAGCTGCATCTGATATTTGCTGCGGTGTACCTTGGTGCATATGAAGTGACACTGCGGGGTATTTTTTCATAAACCCTTTAATAACATTCGGCAATGCGTAACGTGCTTGGGTATGAGTAGTGGCAATATTAAGCTTACCTTGATCAGGTAAAGTATGCTCATGAGCAACCGCTTTAATACCTTCCACTTTTGAGAGGATTTCGCGCGATATATTAATGACTTCTTCACCGGCACTCGTTACATGCGTTAAATGTTTACCACTGCGACCAAAAATTTGAATACCTAACTCATCTTCAAGCATGCGCACTTGCTTAGAAATACCTGGTTGTGAGGTAAATAAACTTTCAGCTGTTGCTGAGACATTTAATTTATGATTTTGAACTTCTACAATATATCTAAGTTGTTGTAATTTCATAGCTATGTATTTTCGTTATTATTCGTTTTTGAGGGGGTAAATACTTTATCTTTAAAAACTGACCACCCGACAAATGGTAGGTTTTAATTGATAATATCGTATTTAATAATTATAGGCTTAGGCTAGCACAATAAATATACTTCAGATAGCAATGATTATCATATAAAGCATTAAGATTTAAACGCTTTCTTAGCCTGCTTTTATAGTTAATTAGCGCAAAGTTTTCCTGTTCTTATATATTTAATGTAAGATTGAGCAATTAGGTTTAGAACCCGAGAACTGTAACATGATCGTCTCTATTATAATTATACTCATTGTTGCTCTTATTGTGATTGCGCTTTGGGTAAGTGCGGTGCAACAGCATAAAGAAAAACAAGAAGCTGATCGCCGTAAAGAACTAACCAAACAAAAAGCTATCATTGAGGAAACCGAGGAAGCGTTAATGAATAACGCTAATATCCCGTTTTCAGATAACACACTACGTGTTTTACAGCGTCGTAATCATGATGCGCTTAGTACCATGGTATCGCTTTCACCTGGTTCTAAAATATTAAAAAACCGTTTAAATGAAGCGAAAGAGCGTTTGAATAACCCAGTTCAAGGAAGCAATAGCGAATCGCTTTCACTGCCAAGTAACGATAAACAACTGGTATCGCTAATACAGGGCATAAAAAAATTACGTATTATTCTACGCTCTGAGCACAATAAAGGTAACCTCGATAGCCAACTATTTGTAATCGAAGACAAACGAATGGAAAAACTGCAGTTACAAATAAATATTGAAAGCCAAATTAAACGTGGTTTATCGGCGCGCTCTGCAGGTATGGTAGGTTCAGCTAGACAATATTTTGAAAAAGCCCATGCCTCACTCAGTGCGGTATCGTATAGCGATCCATATGTAACTGCTAAATATCAAGAAGTAGAAGGCTACTTAGAAGCTATTAGTGTTGAGTTAAGAGCATCGAATGCCGATGCACTTAAAAAGAAAACTGAACAAGAGCAAGATGACCTAGACATATTGTTTGCTCCGAAAAAGAAATGGTAAATTAGTACTATAATTTATAAAAAAAGCCCATACAAAATTGTATGGGCTTTTTTTATTGATAGATAAATAAGTTTTTTAAGATAAAAATGCAAACTTAACAATAAACAATGCCGTTAAAATCCACACACTAATACTTACTTGATCCTTTTTACCGCATAATACCTTAACCGCAGTGTATGAAATAAACCCAAGCGCTATACCGTGAGCAATAGAAAATGTCAGCGGGGTCATTAATAACACCACACTAACAGGAATGGCATCTGTCATGTCGTCCCAGTTTACAAACTTTAAGTTTTGTAGCATAAGTACCGAAACATATAAAATAGCACCGGCAGTGGCATACGCTGGCACCATTTGCGCTAGTGGCGCAAAAAACATCATCAATAAAAAACAAATACCCACAACAACGGCTGTTAAGCCTGTGCGTCCGCCTACAGAAACGCCAGCCACCGACTCTATGTAAGATGTAGTAGTAGATGTACCAAGCATTGCACCAGCAATAGTGGCAGTGCTATCAGCGCTAAGAGCGCGCCCTAAACGTGGCATATTGCCTTTTTCATCTGCAAGCCCTGCTTTTTGCGTGACTGCAACCAGGGTGCCTGAGGTATCAAATAAATCTACAAATAAAAATGCAAAAATAACACTCAACATTGAAAGCTCAAATGCCGCACTAAAATCAAGTTGCATAAAGGTTGGTAAAATTGACGGCGGCATAGACATAACCCCCTGATATTCAACCAAACCAAAAGCCAAAGCAATACCTGTTACCAGTAAAATACTAATTAACACACCACTTTTAAAATCGCGATATAACAATGCCGCAATCACAAAAAAACTTAAAATAGCAAGTAATGGCCCAGGTGCAGTAATATCACCTAGCTGCACTAAGGTTGCAGGGCTAGATACTATGATCCCTGCACTTTTAAGCGCAATTAGCGCCAAAAAAGCACCAATACCGGTCGCTATTGCTTGTTTTAGCACCAGTGGAATGGCATTAATAATCCACTCTCGTACTTTAAATAAACTTAAAAATAAAAATATACAACCCGACATAAACACAGCACCTAATGCCGCTTCCCAGGTATAGCCCATTCCTAAAACAACGCCATAGGTAAAAAAAGCATTTAATCCCATACCCGGCGCTAACGCTAACGGATAATTGGCCCATAGGCCCATAATAAAACAGCCTATTGCAGCTGCAATACATGTAGCTACAAACGCAGCGCCTTGATCCATTCCTGCTTGGGCAAGCATTGCTGGATTAACAAAAACAATATAAACCATAGTAATAAAAGTAGTCATACCGGCAACACATTCACGTTGTACTGAGGAATCATTTGCGCGGATTTTAAATAAGGCTTCGAGCATAACAAACTTAAGGTAGTAAAAAGTGGCGAGATTTTAGCATAAAAATAGCGAAATACCGGACATTTTACCTTGTTATGCATTAAGTTATTGAAGTAGCTGAAATAATAAATATGACACGGTAATACGTATGTACTTCAGGTTTTAAAAATAATAATTACCGTGCTTATATGCTGAGCAATCAGCTTTACTTTAACGTAAATAATAGAGCATAAAGTACTGTATAGGTGCTATTCGCCGCATAACTTTAATAAAAAATATAAATATATACCTAAAATATTAACGCTCTGTTTTTAATAGTTATTTTTGTTTTTTTATCCGTGTAAAAATTTAAAACTGAATGACTGTACAAATAATTAGCAAAAAAACACTTGCACCATAACACTGTATAAACTACTGTATATGGGTACTGTATAAAAACCCAGTGAGTGAGAAATTTATGTTACAGCCTATTACCGTAAGAACCGTTAAAAGTTATCAGCAAGACGATAAAAGTGATTGTGTAAATTTAATTCAAATTGAAGATGAAATTTCAGCAACCTTTGAATTGCTTAAAGTATTACACCAATACAACAGCTTAAATGCATGGACACTGCTGATTGCCCCTGACCATGTACCGAGTAAAGCCTTGCTTGATTCATGCTCCATTGACACCAGCAAATTACTGGTGATCAGGCAAAAACATTTAGTAAACTTAGAGTATGTACTTAGCTCGGCGCTGCACAACGGAAACTTTGCTGCGGTTATTACCTGGACTGATATTATTAATGATCAACAGCTGACACAGCTATCATTAAATTTAAGCACTACAAATACTAAGCTTTACTGTTTTACTAAAAATACTCACAACCTTGAGATACCACTAACTCAATAAGCTTGTTAAACTCGTGTTTTAAACACTTTATATTAATATTATGACCTCATTAACGACTTCTCCTTGCTTTTGTGGCAGCCAGCAAAATTATGCTGACTGCTGTGAACCACTTCATTTAGCATCAAAAATAGCTGAAACACCTGAGCAACTTATGCGTGCTCGCTACAGTGCATATGTACTTAAAAATGCAACTTATGTTTATCAAACTTATGCAAGTGAAAAACAGGCAGAAAACCCTGTAAAAGAGATTAAAGACTTTGCTGATAGCTGCCGCTTTATAAAGCTAACCGTCATCGACACTGAGCACGATGCAAGCGAAGGCTTTGTAACATTTAAAGTAAATTACTTTTACCAAAACCTATATTGCGAGTTGCACGAAAAGTCGTTGTTTATTAAACAAGATGGGCAGTGGCGCTACCTTGAAGGCACACTATTTCCGGTAGCCGATATTAAAATAAGCAGAAATGACAACTGCCCTTGCCAAAGTGGCAAAAAATATAAAAAGTGTCATAGCGTATAACAAACTGCAGCTGTGCGGTGAGTAAAGTAGGTAATTACAGGCAACTGAACCTTAAATACATCCAATAGCCATGCCTAGGGTTGGCTGTTACAGGCGATGTGTATGGCTAAAATAAAATTTTACTTTCGAGCAACTATTGGCAATTTACATACCTATAGGCCTGTGTTAATAACTGCTCTACCGTATATTTTGGTATTGGGTTCGCTGCGCTTTAAAAGCACACTGTATTTCGCCCTTGTGCTTTAGCGGCGTACATTTTTTTATCTGCGCGTTGCAAAATATCCATGTTGCCTTCGTCTGATTGCAATAACGTAGCTCCACCTATACTTATAGTGACAAATTCAAACTCTGAGTACTTATGTAAAACACCTAAGCCATATATGTTATTTTTAATTTTTTCAGCAACACAGCGAGCGCCTTCCTCGTTGGTATGGGGTAGCACAACCACAAATTCTTCGCCGCCATAGCGGGCAACAAAATCGCTTGGCCTTTGCAGGCTGTTGGCAATTGTTTGAGCAACTAAGTGTAAAACAACGTCGCCTTCTACGTGTCCATAAATATCGTTGTATTGCTTAAAGTAATCAATATCCATAAGTAATAAAGCATATTCTGTATTCTCTCTTAATGCACTCAATTGTATTTTATTAATATGAGTATCAAAATAACGACGGTTAAATACTTTAGTTAAGTCATCAAGAAACACTTTTTGACTTAATAAGTCATGTTGCAGCTTAATAGTTAAGTGCGCTCTTACTCTTCTGTATAAGGTTTCTGGGTTAATCGGTTTTTGAATAAAGTCTACCGCACCCGCTTCCCAGCAGTCCTCTTCTTGGTTTTCAAAGGAGGTAACAAATATAACGGGAATGTCTTGGGTTTGTGTCGTCGTTTTAAGTTTTAAACAGGTTTCTATACCGCATATGCCATCCATTGAAATATCCAGCAGTACGATATCGGGAGTATTAGATTTACATATTTCAACTGCTTCTTCACCGCTGTTGGCGGTGTTAACAATAAAGTGCTTTGATAATATTTTTTTCAGTACAATATGCTAAGTAACTGATCATCAACAATGAGAACTTTTGAGGTTTTAAGGCTAAGTTTTAAATCGCTATCGGCATAATTTAATGGCATAAATACTACTGTTTTCTATAATTATCAACTAACACAGTATAATACAGTCTTATGTTATGCAAATGTATTAAAGTTGGGTTTTTAATCAAACTTACAACCAAATATAAAAATGGCGATACAGAGTTGTTGTTAATTGTTTTAGAAAATCACGGCCATAATTTTCAGGGTAATACTGAAAGTAAGCACTGCTTATAAGCTGCTTGTACTTGAATGCTCAAGGTTTAAATCGCGTTTGTATAAACGTACAAACAAAAAATGGGCCACTAGGCTAATGCCGATCAGTTAAGGTTAATTGATCGGTTGACCGATCTAAATGATCGTGAATAATCCGTAATTAGTTTCGCTAATTACGGATTTTTTATGGATATTCAAACAGCTCTTTCGACCACTTTCTCATCTGCCGAGGAATTTACAGCGCTTGATAACTTATCTGGCATCTTAGATCCCGAATTACTTAACCAAGCTTTTGAAAAATCGGGTGTCGCCACCGTTCGTAAACGTCGCTTACCACTCGATGCTGTCGTTTGGTCTGTGATTGGTATGAGTTTATTTCGTCATGAATCTGTTTGGGATATAGCCTCTAAAATGGACATCGCCTTACCAGGTAAAGGGAAACTAGTTGCCCCTAGTGCCATGGTTCAAGCGAGACAACGCTTAGGTGAAGGTGCTGTCGAGCAGGTCTTCAAGATGATGGCGTCACGGCATTATAACCATGCCCACTTTGATACATTTTGTGGCTTAAATCTATTAGCTGTTGATGGGGTTGTCTTTCGTACACATGATACGCCAGAGAATAAAGACGTATTTGGGTGTGGCTCAACCCAGTATGGTGAAAATACCTATCCGCAAATTCGGATGGTATGCCACATGGAGCTAACGAGTCATCAACTCATTAATTGTGCTTTTAACGGGCAGCATCAAGGGGAAATGACACTCGCTGAAGAACTCATTGAAGGTACACCGGATAACTCATTAACCTTATTTGATCGCGGTTATTATTCATTAGGGCTTTTGCATCGTTGGCATCAAGCAGGGACTGAAAGACACTGGATGATACCTGTCAGAAAAGGCTTAACGGTTGATACCATAAAGAAAATCAGTAAAAATGACCAGTTAGTGCGTCTTAAAACATCGCCCCAAGCGCGAAAAAAGTTTACTGACTTGCCAGAGTTTATAGAAGCTCGGCTGCTTACTTACACGCATAATAATAAGCAGTATCAGATTCTTACATCAATGCTTGATGTAATGCGTTACCCATCAAAAGAAATCGCTGATTTGTACATGCATCGCTGGGAAATAGAAATAGGATATCGAGAAATAAAACAAACAATGTTGCACTCAAACTATATCCTACGCTCAAAAAGGCCGGATATGATAAGGCAAGAGTTGTGGGGGTTACTAATTGCCTACAATATTATAAGAATAGCCATGCGTGAGGCCGCAGAGTTACTGGAAGTATGGCCAAATCAACTGAGTTTTTCTCATTGTTCAAGGCATATCAACGTATTTCTGTTAACTATCCCACTGACCAGTCCGGGAAATTTACCAAAACACTATGAGCATTTATTAGAAACGCTGACGCTATTTCAGTTACCGACAAGGCATCATGAGCGCCGCTTTCCACGATGTGTGAAAAAGAAACCATCTAAATATCCCTATAAAAAAAGCCAGTCAGTGTTAACTGACTGGCATTAGGCCACTAGGCCCATTTTAAAAATTACGCAAATTACTTTATAAGCGTCTTATTCGTCGTCATCCAAATCTGGTTGTTGACGTTGAGCTGGGCGCGCTAATATTTCTACATAAAAAGAAGTTAAGCTTTGCTTTTCTATTTCGCTTATATGATTACTAAGCTCTGCAACGTGCACTACTTGTGCATCTTCAGCGGTATTACCAAACTTACAATCAAACGCCCAGTAATCAGCATCGAGTGGTAGAGTTTTGTTACGCTCTCTTTTCAAATATTTTTTCACTTCATGCTTTGCGGCGTCAACCATACGAGGATATTTGATTTTCTCGTGATTTAGCGTGAATATTTTCTTCATTACGTTCCTAATTACCTTGGTTTAATGATAACGGCATTTAATGTCATACCATTTGAGCCTATTATAGCAATTGCATTTAATTTTTGGATGCTTTTTTTATATTAAATCAATTATTAATCCATTAATAAAATAAAGTATCGCTAAAATGCGCTTAAGTGTAGAGAGTTAGCGGCTTTATATTACAGACAAGTAACTTAATAGTTAGAGTGATGGCGCAATCGTTTGCCAAGTTCTATTAATATGATTGGTTATTGCAATATCAAAGCAGTTACAGCGTACGCTTTATAATTAAGCGCTTACTAAATGCAATGGGTGGTGAAGCGCATCATTATTTAGGCTTTCGTAAAAGGCAGCAGCATCGAGTTGCGGGTTAGATAGTTGCGTTTGTGTGTTATTTATACGCCTGCGCACTGCTAATTCACAATTATCACGCACCTGAAGCGGAATATGGCTTACATCATCTCTTATAAACAATGGTTCAGGGTTTAAACAGTGATTTAATTTAATATCGCTCATTCCAGCGCGTTCCCCTGCTTGCATTAATAGTGAGGCGTTAAACTGCCCTATCAAGATATCAAACTTATCTGGCGCTAAAAGTTGCTTTGGACCTGCTCCTATTTGTTTGCGAAGGGTATCTTCGCCAACAGTTGAATCTTCAATTTCTGTTTTTGGTAAATGGAATTGGCTAAAATCGAGTGCATCATGAGATAGCATAGCGAGTAAAAGCGCAAACTCTCCTCGGCGCTTTTCATGCACACTTTTATTGAGTCGAGTGTTGAGCTGACTCTCTGTGATTAACAAATCACCGATTTGCATAGACTTTAGCCGATTGAAGTAAGTAATACCTATTTATCGGCTTTATTTCATTTTTCTTTAGCTTTTTTCTTTACTTAAATACGATGTTTGCTATTATCAGCGCCGTTGCATTGGAGGGGTTCCCGAGCGGCCAAAGGGATCAGACTGTAAATCTGACGGCTCAGCCTTCGCTGGTTCGAATCCAGCTC
>NZ_JBEONZ010000026.1:0-46406 GCF_040308705.1 Pseudoalteromonas sp. 19-MNA-CIBAN-0066 | reverse complement strand
GGGTGCATAGCTCAGCTGGATAGAGTACTCGGCTACGAACCGAGCGGTCGGAGGTTCGAATCCTCCTGCGCCCACCACTTTCATACATTAACCGACACTTGAGTCGGTTTTTTTATGCCTGAAATAAAGTGAAATGTAGGTTGCTACCCAGTAGACACCGAGTTTATTTATTCGTCGTAGACGCAGAGCCTAATCACTATATCAATTCAAAGCCTGCTCAAGCCCACTTAACCCCTTTCTAAAGCTGCTCTTTATCACTACCTATGTTACTTTAAACGCCTTGTTTAAAAGGATATTGCAGTATGTTTAAAACCCTATTTATTACGTTATTTTTTATTTTAAGCGCTACTTTAATACTTAGCGTACAAGCTGATGAAGCTAAAGGTTCAATTGTTGTGGGTGCGAAGCAATATGCTAAATATTTACCGCAGTTAAAAAATAAACGCGTAGGGCTGGTGGTTAATCAAACATCAACAGTAGGGAAAACCCATTTAGTCGATAGCCTACTGGCAAAAAACGTAAACATAACTAAAATATTTGCACCTGAGCATGGCTTTCGTGGCGATCACGATGCAGGGGCACACGTAAAAAATACCGTTGATAGTAAAACGGGTATTCCGCTTATCTCCATTTACGGCAACAATAAAAAACCAAGTGCCGAAGTTTTAGCTGATGTTGATGTAATGATTTTTGATATTCAAGATGTGGGAGTGCGCTTTTATACTTATATAAGCTCTATGCATTACATGATGGAAGCAGCTGCAGAGCAGGGGATCGAATTTTTAGTACTCGACAGGCCAAACCCAAATATAGCCTATGTTGATGGGCCCATATTAGAGCCGCAATTTAAGTCATTTGTAGGTATGCACCCCATTCCTATAGTTCATGGTATGACTGTGGGCGAGCTTGCAAATATGATCAAAGGTGAAGGCTGGATCAATCAAGCTGCTGTTTTAGAGCTTAACGTGATCCCAGTTACTGGTTATACGCGCGCAACTAGCTATAGTTTACCGATAAAGCCAAGCCCTAATTTACCAAATGATACTGCTATTTCGCTTTATCCATCATTGTGCTTTTTTGAAGCCACGCCAATTAGTATTGGCAGAGGCACCGACTTTGCGTTTCAGGTTATAGGGTATTCACCGATTGCTTTAGGAGAGTTTAATTTTACCCCGCGTGCTATTAAAGGCGCGGCCCTAAACCCTAAATTTAAAAACCAAACTGTGCAGGGGCTCGACTTACGCCAAGCTACCACTAAAGGGTTAGATTTAAGCTACTTAATAAGTGCTTATAAGCAGCTTAATAACAATAACATTACGTTTTTTGAGCGCGCTGATTTTATGGATAAGTTAGCAGGTACCGATAAGCTGCGCTTAGCTATTGAGGCGGGGCAATCGGCACAACAAATAAAGCAAACTTGGCAGGCGGGGTTGATGCAATTTAAACAGCAAAGAGCACCTTATTTGTTATATGAGTAAAAGGCAGTTTATGTACTTATATTTAAAAAATAAAAATTATTACAGTATAAAAAAGCTATTAATAGTGGCTTTAAGTTTTATGCTGGGTGCATGCAGTTCTTCTGTAGAGCCGCTCGAACCCAAGGCACTATTAACGCAAAGTAAACTTGTTGAGTTGCCTAATGCGCAAGTGATTGTTACCTTTCCTGAGCCAAACCCCAGTAGCCGTGAGTATGTAAATAATCGTGGCACGTTTAAAGCATATAAAGGCCATGGTCAGCTGTTAATACAAAACTATAGTGCTAAAAGTGCCGATATTTATATAAACAATCAACTGCTTAAAATTAAACAGTTGCTCGGCGCTAATACTGTGTACCAATATAGTTTGGCTAAGCTAACGCATAACGGGGTTAACACCTTTAAAGTTGCAAACATTCAACCTGCCGGGGCAAGCTTAACGCTGCGCTTTGCGTTTCCTACTTTAAATAAAGCATCACATCAACAGGCTAATTTTAGTGAGGTAGATGCATTAATAGAGCGTGACATTAAAGCGGGTTTTCCTGGTGCTGTTTTAGCGGTAGTAAAAAATGGTGAGTTAATTAAATTAACCGCCTATGGCGATGCAAAGCAGTATCAACAGAACGATTTAATGCTATTACGCCCAGAGCCAATGCAAACTGATACCTTATTTGACTTAGCCTCTAATACTAAAATATTTGCTACCAACTTTGCATTAATGAAGTTAGTAAGCGAAGGCCTATTAAATATTAATAAGTCAGTGCAATTATATTTACCAGAGTATCAAGGCGATGGTCGAGAGCAGCGACGCGTAAAAGATTTACTCACGCATAGCGCAGGCTATCCGCCGGTGTTTGATTTTCATCGTAAAGACAGTAGCAATGGCGATGTGTTTTACTCACAAAATAGCCATACTACAAAAAAGCTCTTACTTACCAGTGTGCCACTTAGCGAAAAATCGCTCGGGCAGCATGTTTATTCAGACATTGATTACATGATTTTAGGAGTATTGGTTGAGCGTATAACCGGTCTTTCACTTGACGATTACCTAGAGCAACAAGTATATGCGCCATTAAAATTGCATAACACTGTGTTTAACCCCCTTAAAAAAGGCTTTAATGCTCAGCAATTTGCCGCCACAGAGCTGGGTGGTAACACGAGAGACGGACGAATCAAATTTGATAATATTCGCACCCATGTTTTACAAGGCCAAGTACATGACGAGCGTGCGTACTATTCTCTAGGTGGCGTAGCAGGGCATGCGGGGTTATTTAGTAATGCGCCAGATTTAGCCATACTTTGTCAGCTACTATTAAATAATGGTGGTTACGGCGATAAGCAGCTTTTTAGTGCAAGTGCTTTGGCGCAGTTTTTAACCCCACAAAGTAGCGATGAAACCTACGGGCTGGGCTTTAGGCTTGCTGGTAATAACCAAGCAAGGCGTTGGCACTTTGGCCCTTACGCAAGCGCACAGGCTTATGGGCATACAGGTTGGACAGGCACAGTAACGGTAATTGATCCCGTTTACGACTTAGCCATTGTTTTATTAACTAATGCGCGGCATACGCCAATTACAGGCTCGCAAAAAAGTTATCAATTTAGTGGTAAAAATTATGAAACTGCACAATATGGCTCGGTTGTTTCATTAATATACGAAGCGTTATTAAATCAATAAACTGACAGTATAAATAGCATATATCAATGTGCTTAGTGGTTTACTTAAATGGGTTTTGACTGTAAAACTTAAGCTAGATAACAAAGTGTAAAATATTTACCCCGTAAATTAGCACACTAAAATAAAGGTTAATTTATGTCTTGGTATTCTATTTTACCGCCGTTAATCGCCATTGCTGTCGTATTTTGGCGCAAAGAGGTCATTATGGCGCTGTTGCTTGCAGTGGCTTCGTCAGAGTTTTTACTCGCATTACAGGGGGAGGGCAGTAGTGTATTTAATACCTTTTTAAACACTATTGAACGTATTGTTAGCGTAGCAAGCTCGCCCGGCAATACCCGTATTTTAATTTTTAGTATTTTGATTGGTGCTTTGCTTGCCTACATTCGCGAGTCGGGTGGAGTAGCCGCTACCGTTAATATGTTAATGAACAAAGGTATAGCGAAAAGTAAGCGCCAAGTTGGCTTTTTAACTATGTTTACTGGCATTGCGGTGTTTATAGAGTCAAACCTGAGTGTACTTACTGCGGGTATTTTATCGCGCGGATTATTCGATAAATTTAAAATGAGCCGCGCCCGCTTAGCTTATATTATCGATAGCACCAGTGCGCCGGTATGTATTTTAATATTACTAAATGGTTGGGGCGCATTTGTACTAGGGTTATTAAGTAACTACGAGTTAGGTGAATCGGCTGTATCGGTACTTTGGGGCAGCGTAGGCTATAACTTTTACGCCATAATCACGCTTGTTATTGTTTTTTACACCATTGCGTTTGATAAAGTATATGGCCCAATGAAACAAGCTGAGCAAAAACTAGAGCTACAAACAACTGACTTAAAAGAAGAAGTAAAAGGCTCTAAAGCACGCTTTATGTTAGTGCCCCTTATTACGCTGATTGTTAGCATGGTGGGCTTTATGTTTTACACAGGTAACGGTGTATTGGCAGAAGGTAGTGGCTCAAAGTCGGTATTGTATGCAACCGTTTTAGCCATAGTTGTAGCTTACTTTTTAATGCTAGCATCACGCCAATTTAGCCACCATAAGCTAGTTGAAACAGGCTTTAAAGGGATGGGCGAATTACTGCCATTAGTAGGCATTGTATTGTTATCGTTAACTTTAGGAGCAAGCTTAAAAGAGTTGGGTACTGGTGTGTTTGTGGCATCTTTAGTGGGCGATTACCTTCCTATTTACTTGGTGGTACCGGCACTGTTTTTAACCGGTGCGGTTATGTCGTTTACTACGGGTACATCGTGGGGCACCTTTGCAATTTTAATCCCTATTGGCGTGCCGCTTATTCAAGCATTGGGTTTGCCGCCGTCGTTGGTATTAGGCGCTATTTTAGGTGGCGGTATATTTGGCGATCACTGCTCGCCCATATCCGACACCAGCGCAGTATCGGCAATTGCATCGGGCTGCGACTTACTTACTCACGTTAAAACCCAGCTACCCTATGCCTTGTTCGCTGGTGGCCTGACACTTATAGCCTACTTAGTAACGAGCATAATTGTTTTATAAACGCGTTTATGATTACTCATTTTGAATGACAAAAAGCCTGCAAATTTGCAGGCTTTTTGTTTATACGTAGGTCGGATAAGCGGCGCAGCCGCGCCATCCGACAGGTCAGCTACTTACAACGCATTTAAGCTGTGCTCTAGCATTGCGGTAATTTGCTTTACTATTTTTGCTTCCGTTTTCGGCTCAAACTGTTGAATTCTGGGGGTGTGAATATGGCCTGTTGGAATGGTTGAATTAAGTTGATTACGAAGGCGTATACTGCGATACGAAATTTCGTTAGACAGGTATCCACCGCCAGAGCCATTTACGGCAATGCTATTTTTCAGCTCGGCAAGTGTTGCGGGCTCGTAGGTTTTTTCTAAGGTCGTGATCTTATGATTATCAATAACCTTATACGGCCCTTGTGCTTGCTGCATATTTGCCACGGGAAGGCTAAATTGTACAAATTCGTTACCTGGCAGTGGCTGGTTATTTAAACTTGGGAGCAAGGGAGCTGTTTGTGTCCCGCCAAATATAATATTGGCATTGTCTGGGGCAGTTACGCTGCGGCGCTTACCGGGAAATCTTTCTAAATCAAAATCTTTGCGACCCATGCTTACAGTAACAATCATATCGACATTATTCAGGGCGTAATAGGGCGCGAGGAGTGCTTCGATTATACCTTGATCAAAGTCGGCATAACGAACGGGCACCATAACGGTGTTAATTTCAGCGCTAATGCCTTGGTAGTTAATTACTTGACCATCTAGCAAGAGGGCAGCAACCCCAGATGGGTTACTTTGATTTATGTTTTTATCTAATAAAAAGGGGTCAAAGCCGGTAAGGATAATTTTTTTAGTGCTGCCTTTAGTAAAGCTGAGGTCGTTATGACCGCGACTGCCTTTTTCTAACTGAGTTAAAAGGTTATTTTGCTCAGCAACTGAGAGGATAAATTTTGGCTTAACAGAGCGAATTATTTTACTTGAAAGTAATCGTGCCCAGTAAAGCTCGCGATCATCGTAGTTTTTAGTTGTAACAATGCGTTGTTTGGCGTTTAACCATAATTGACTTGAATAATCAGCGATTAAGTCAGTTGCATGCCGAAAGTTGTTAAGGCTTTTCCATTGCTGTTCAAATTGATTCACCTCATCAGCAAAGGCCATTAGCACCTGAGGCATGGCGTGGGTAGCGGCTTCAATTCGTTGCTCTTCGGTTGTTAAATTGTTACTCAAAACCGAGCAAGAAGAAAAAATTAAACTTGAAGCAAATAGTAGTTTAAGCATGGTAGTCCTATACAGTTACAGCGATTATTTGGTTACTATCCTACGCATCTAGACGCAGTGCAAATTAATTCGTTGGCTAACCATTGATTAACAGCTCCTAACGTTGCAGAGGGCTAATAGCACTAATGCTGTTGTTAAATCAAAAAGAACGCAAATAGATTTTTCGATAAGTGGATTGTTTAGTTACAATGGCGGCAGTTATATTTTGTTCACTTAATTTTAGGCTGTTATGCAACTCATTGAAATAAATAAAGCGCGTTATCGTAAGCATTTAAACCGTGTTATTGCCGGTTGTGCTGTGGGTTTAGCTGTTGGGAGCTTAGCTATATCGCAAACGCTGATTGCTTTGTTTCCTGATGAGAGCGGCACTCACTTTCATTGGAACGTAGCGGGCGTTGTTATTAGCGCATTAGGGCTTGCGTGGTTACTTAATAAATACCGCACGCATCCGTTTATGATTGAAGTGGTGTATGTGTGGGAGCTTAAACAAGCGCTTAATAAAATAACGCGTAAAATGGCGAAATTAAAGGCTGCAGGGCGTGAAGGTAATAGTGATGCGCTATTGGCTATTCATTACAGTTACGCGGGCTCTAAATTGTTATGGCAGCTCGATGACAATACAATCACTATGGATGACTTAGCAATTAAGCAAGCTGAGCTGGATAGTGTGGCGGCTAAGTATAATTTAACACTTGATGCCAATGACTATGATGCAAGTATTTTAAAGAACTTTTAAAGCAATTTTAAAACGATTTTAAGTATTAAATAGCTTTTTAATTAGCGTATTAGTTGCGCTTTTTTCTTCTGATAAGGGTTTAACATGAGTTTAATTGTTTATGGCGTACCTCTTTCTCCTTATGTACGCAAGGTGTGTCTGTGTTTGGCTGCAAAGCAGTTAGATTATAAGTTAGAAATAGTGTCGCCGTTTAATCAACCGGCTTGGTTTTTTGAGTTAAATCCATTAGGGCGTATACCAGCGCTTAAAGATGGTGATTTAGTGCTGGCTGATTCGAGTGTTATTTGCCAATACCTTGATGATAAATACACAGGGAATACAGAATTACTTGGCGACACTGTCGAGCAGACTGCTCAGGTACGCTGGTTAGAAAAATACGCTGATTATGAACTAGCCCCATTAACTACTTTTACTGTGTTTCAACAGCGAGTAATTAATTTAGGTATGCAAAAAGTATGTGATGAAAGTTTAGTAAAGTTGGCTATGAATGAGCAGTTACCACCGCACTTTGACTACCTTGAAGGCGTGCTAGGTCATAATGATTACTTTGTAGGTAACGCGTTAACACTTGCTGATATAGCGTTTGCGTCGCAAATGGTAAATATGCAGCATGCGGGCGAGCAGATTAATGCACAGCGCTGGCCAAATTTAGCAGCACTTTTTGAACGTGTAAAAGCATTACCAGCAATGCAAATTTTATTACAAAATGAGCAGGTTATGCTTGCGTCAATGCAATAGTATTTAAGGTTATTTAGTTCAGTAATTAATAGCGTTTAGTTTAGAGGGAGGCTCTATGAAAAAAATACTGGTTGTGTGTTTAGGTAATATTTGTCGCTCGCCCACAGCTGAAGCGGTATTAAAAAAACGTGCTGAGCAGTTAGGTATTGTCGTTAAAGTCGATTCGGCCGGTACTATAGGTCATCACGAAGGCAATTCACCAGATAGCCGCTCTATGCAGGCGGGCGAAAAACGAGGTTATAGCTTCAAAGGGATTTATTCGCGCAAAGTGCGCAGTAGTGATTTTACTGAATTCGATTTGATTTTAGCCGCCGACAAACAAAATTTAGCCGATTTAACTCAGCGTTGCCCAGCACATTTACAGTATAAGCTTGCACTGTTTTTAGAGTTTGGTGAGCAGGCTGTAAGTGCTATTCCCGATCCTTATTATGGTGGGGACGATGGTTTTGAAAAGGTGCTAGATTTAATTGAAGCAGCAAGTGATAAAATATTAGCTAAATTAACAGCCAATGTTTAAGTAATGGCTTTGTGCGTTATAGTGAATTAATAAAGGCGCTAAATTGCGCCTTTTTTATTAGAGAATTTATGATTATTTAGCGAGAAAACCCTGTGATCTTTAGTCGCTGGGTAGTTCACTAAGTTATCGGTTAATTTTGAAGTCGAGCCGTACTTGGGTTTTTGCTGTTACAGGTATGCCATCTTCAAATTTAGGAGCATAGCGCCATTGCTCTACTGCTTTTTTTGCCGAGTGCTCAAAGGTTACGCCGCCATTTGAATCGAGCACACTCACGTTTTTAACAAAGCCTGCGGTGTCTACTTCAAACTCCATAACTACACTGCCATCTTTACCTTGGCGTGCTTTGCCCATAGGGTAGTCAGGATTAACACGATAAAGCGGGGTTTGTTCTTGGCTTTCTTCCCAAGGCACCATTTTAGCAATAGCTAAGCAGTGCTTAGTTGCTTGCTCACTTTCGCCTTGCTTTTCGTATAGTGCTATAAGCTTAGAGTGAGCGCTTAGCTCGGCGCTGTGATCGTAGCTTAAGTTATTATCAAATACGGTGACTATGCGGTTTAACCTTGTAATTGCTGAATCATATTTTTTACGACCTTCATCAAACGAGGCCATTAAAAAATCTGATTTGATACGCTCTACAGCGTTTTCAGGTAAGTTTGCTTGGTAATACTCGTCAGCTTCTTCGGCGTAGTGTTTAGCAGAACGGTATTTTTCTGGCACAAACTTTTTAACTAACAAAGAGGCTGCAGCAAATTGCATGTCGGCTACAAATCTTGGTTTTTTAAGCTCTTTTGCTATATCAACTATACGTTCCAATTGGCTATCGGCCTGACGCGCTGATTTAGTATTGCTTGCCATACCTAGTAAGGCGTCTATTGTCTCGACTGAGCTTTCACCATGATTGTTAGCTAAAATATTGTACGCCTGTTTATACAGTTCGTAGCGTTTAGCTTCGTCTTCCTGGTTAAATCCGCTGATAGCTTTAGCGTAATTAATGGCTAAATTTGCGGTGTTATCTGCGTTATCGCCATATACTTTAGCACCTAAAGAGTAAGCGAGTTTGGCAGCTTGTTGTATGTTTTCGTTGGTATCTACGGCGCTTAAGTAATTTTGGTACGCTTGAGAAAATGCAGTGTTTGCATTTGTAGCTTCGCTTGCAAAAGCCGATGCAGTAATAACTGAAAGGTTAAGGCTAAGCAGTAAGGCGAGTTTATGTGGTTTCATAATGTTCCATATTATAATTATTATACTTTTTAACACATTAACAATTTACTTATAATTAGTCATGAATTGATGTAAATAAAGGTAAACAGTAAGGGCTTTAGTGAGAATTATATATTGTAATTATGCATTGATAATTAAGCTTCTCGTCGCCATATAATTGCAATAAATACCCTTGGATTTCGATCTTTTTGTATTCTTTTGTGATAATATCACTTCATTATCGTGTCGTAGTTATTTAAATATTTGGATTTGTCGTGGCGCAAGTAAGAGCAAGAGTTCAGCTTAATGTTGGCAAGAACAGTGATATTCCCGCTGAAATTATCTCGTTTACTGATTTAAAAGATGGCAAAGAACATATTGCTATGGTGTTTAACAACGCTGATACAGAGCAAGATGTACCGCTTATTCGTATGCATTCAGAGTGTTTAACGGGTGATGTATTTTACTCGTCGCGTTGTGATTGCGGTGAGCAGTTAAATGAGTGTATTGAAATGATGCACGAGCAAGGCGGTATTTTATTGTATTTACGCCAAGAAGGTCGTGGTATTGGTTTGTATAATAAAATAGATGCTTACGTGTTGCAGTCGCAAGGTATGAACACTTATGAGGCAAATAATCATTTAGGTTTTGCCGATGATTTACGTGATTTTTCGGATGCGGTGCTAATGCTAAATGCGCTTAATTTACCCCACGTTAAATTAATGACCAATAACCCTAAAAAGCTAAATGCACTAAGAGATGCTGGTATTACGGTTGATTCGGTTGTGGGTACGCACGCACACATTAAAGCCGGTGTTGCGGGTAATAAAGCGTATTTAGAAACCAAAATTAAACATGGCGCGCACATGTTAGATATCAAAAAAATTAAAAAACCTTAAATTAAGAGTAACTATGTCTACACAATTACGAGTTTTTAAGGCCGATGCTGCCCTAAAGTGGTTTAAAGCGGGCTGGCTTATTTTTAAAACCCAGCCGCTTACTTTTATTTTTATGCATTTATTTATTGGTATTGTTGGCCTGTTGTCGTTATTTTTACCGCTATTACAAGTGGTAGCGGCTTTAGCTACGCCATTTTTAACCGCAGGATTTTATCAGGCTGTGCTTACTAAGCAGCAAGGCGGTAAAATTATGCTCGCTGATATTCTCAAACCCATTACCACTAAAGGTAATCGTTTAGGTTTACTGCGTTTGGCTTTGTACCAAATGGGTGCGGGTATTTTAATGGCATTATTAGCAAACGGTTTATTTGCCGATGCAATTGCGGTTATGGCGCAGCCAGATTTAGATCCTAATATAGCATTTAGCCAAATGTTAGAGAGTATTTCTATGGCAAGCGTGGTGCTATTTTTATTAGCGTTGTCGGTTTATTTAACTGCATTCGCTTACGCGGTTCCATTAGTTTACTTTAATAAAGAACAGCGCATTTTTAGCGCTCTTAAAAACTCCTTTATGGTGTTTTATTATAATATTTTACCGCTAAGCGTTTATGCTATTATTTGCGGGTTATTTATTGTGCTTTCGATGTTTTTATCGTTCTTACCCTTGTTGGTTTTAATGCCTATTTGCTACATTAGCTTTTTTGTATCTTATCAAGCTATTTTTATGCCGGTTGTACCACCAAGTGATGATAGCAATATTACGCCATTAAGTAGTGAATCTAGTGGGCGTTTTGACGCTTAATGGATGATAAGTTAAAGCAGAAATTAAAAAACTATGTACTTTGGTTGTTATCAAGGCAAGAATATTCACGCCGAGAATTAACGTTCAAATTACAAAAAAAAGAAGCCACAGATGAGTTTATCGAAACCTTGCTTGATTGGTGCGAAAAGCACAATTTTGTAAACGAGCAACGTTACTGTGAAGGCTTTGTTAGAAAACACATATTTAAATGCCATGGCTTAAGGCGCATTCAAAGCGAAGCTATGGGCAAAGGGATTGACCGTTCATTACTTGAAAAAGTAATTGAAGAGCTTGAAGTAGATTGGTTTGAGCTGGCGCAGGATGCGTACAATAAAAAATATTCAAATACACCGGCAGACCTCGAGTACAAAGACAAGGCCAAGCGCGTGCGCTACCTAATGTATAGAGGCTTTAGCTACGATGAAATCGATTTTGCAATGCAAGCACAGTAAATACGGGTGAGACCTTCACATGCAGCACATGACTACCGCACAAATTAGACAACAGTTTTTAGACTTTTTTGCCAGCAAACAACATCAAGTTGTTCCTTCAAGCTCGCTTATACCGGGTAACGATGCCACTTTGTTATTTAACAATGCCGGTATGGTGCAATTTAAAGATGTATTTTTAGGCGCAGAAAGCCGCCCTTATACGCGTGCGACTAGCTCGCAGCGCTGTGTACGTGCTGGCGGTAAACATAACGATTTAGAAAACGTTGGTTATACTGCGCGTCACCATACATTTTTTGAAATGTTAGGTAACTTTAGTTTTGGTGATTACTTCAAGCAAGACGCGATTAAATTTGCGTGGCAGTTTTTAACAGAGGAAGTAAAGCTACCTAAAGAAAAACTGTTAGTTACTATTTACCATGACGATGAAGAAGCGTTTAACTACTGGTCTAACGATATAGGCTTACCTGCAGATCGCATTATTAAAATTGCCACTGCAGATAACTTTTGGTCAATGGGTGATACCGGTCCGTGTGGCCCGTGTTCTGAAATATTTTACGACCATGGCGAGCATATTTGGGGCGGTCCTCCTGGATCACCTGAGGAAGATGGCGATCGCTTTATCGAAATTTGGAACCTAGTATTTATGCAGTACAACCGTCAAAACGACGGAACTATGCTGCCACTACCTAAGCAATCGGTTGATACAGGTATGGGGCTTGAGCGTATTGCTGCTATTTTACAAGGCGTTCATTCAAACTATGAAATTGACTTATTTAAAGGCTTAATTGCCGCTGCTGCAAGTGTTACTAACGCACAAGACATGGACGATAAATCACTACGCGTAGTGGCGGATCATATTCGTTCGTGTGCATTTTTAATCTCTGACGGGGTTATGCCATCTAACGAAGGCCGTGGTTATGTACTACGTCGTATTATTCGCCGTGCTGTTCGCCATGGTAATAAGTTAGGTGCACAAGGTGCCTTTTTCTATAAATTAGTAGCTGCACTTATTGAGCAAATGGGCCAAGCGTACCCAGAGCTTGCAAAGCAGCAAGAAATTATTGAAAAAGTATTACGCATTGAAGAAGAGCAGTTTGGTAAAACGCTAGAGCGTGGTTTAGCTATTTTAGAAGAAAGCTTAAGCGACCTTAAAGGTGATGTAATTCCTGGCGACTTAGTATTTAAACTTTACGATACTTATGGCTTTCCTGCCGATTTAACTGCAGATGTGGCGCGTGAGCGTCAAATGACGATTGATAATAAAGGCTTTGAAGAGTGCATGGCGGTGCAGCGTAAAACAGCGCAGCAGGCCGGTAAATTTGGTGCCGATTATAACGCTCAATTAAAGTCAGACAAACAAACAACTTACAAAGGTTACACCACCACTAGCCATAGTGCGACTGTGGTTGAAGTGTTTGCTGGCAGTGAGTCGGTTTCATTACTAGAAGATGGCCAAAAAGGCATTGTAATACTAGACCGTACGCCATTTTATGCAGAGTCGGGCGGCCAAGTTGGTGATACAGGTGTAATTAGCGTTGCTGGTGGCGAGTTTACAGTAACTAACACGACTAAATTAGGTAATGCATTTGCACACCACGGTATAGTACAAGGCCGTATTGGTCTTAACGATAAAGTAGAAGCAACAATTGATGACGCACGCCGCGAACGCATCAAGAAAAACCATACTGCTACGCATATATTACACGAAACACTGCGCCAATTATTAGGCGAACATGTAGGTCAAAAAGGCTCGCTAGTTCAAGCAGAGCGTTTGCGTTTTGACTTTTCACATTTTGAAGCTGTTACTAAAGAAGAATTACGCGAAATTGAACGTGTAGTAAACGATGAAATTCGTTGTAACTTTGCGTTAAGTACCGAGCTTATGGCAATAGATGACGCTAAAGCAAAAGGTGCAATGGCGTTATTTGGCGAAAAATACGATGACGAAGTACGTGTAGTTACTATTGGGGACTACTCTATTGAGCTTTGTGGTGGTACACATGTTGAACGCGCAGGTGATATTGGTTTATTCAAAATAGTATCTGAAAGCGGTATTGCTGCGGGTGTTCGTCGTATTGAAGCGGTAACCGGCGCTGACGCGATTGCCTACGTGAGTGAGCAAGAGCAAAAGCTAAATGATGTAGCTGCTGTAGTTAAAGCCGACAGCGCGTCAGTACTTGAAAAAGTAACTGCGCTGCTTGATAAATCAAAACAGCTAGAAAAACAAATTGCGCAACTTAACGATAAGCTAGCAAGTGCTGCGGGTGCCTCATTACTTGATTCAGTAGTAGAAATTAACGGTATTAAGCTATTAATAGCCAACGTTAAAGGCACTGAGTCAAAAGCGTTACGCGGTATGGTTGATGATCTTAAAAACAAAATTGGCTCGGGTGTTATTGCACTAGGTGTTGCAAGCGATGATAAAGTGAGCTTAATTGCAGGTGTAACTAAAGATTTAACCGGTAGAGTTAAAGCCGGTGAGCTAGTTAACCATATGGCCAGCCAAGTAGGTGGTAAAGGTGGCGGCCGTCCAGATATGGCACAAGCGGGTGGCTCTGAGCCAGAAAACCTAACTGCAGCATTAGACAGTGTAACAGCTTGGTTTACTGAGAAAACACAAGCTTAAGTGGCACTTATTGTTCAAAAGTTCGGTGGCACTTCAGTTGGTTCAATAGAGCGAATTGAAGCGGTTGCCGATCTTGTTGTTAAAACTAAACAACAAGGCCATCAAGTGGTTGTAGTGCTCTCGGCTATGTCGGGAGAAACCAACCGCTTAATTAATCTCGCCAAACAAATAGATACTCGGCCAAGTAGCCGTGAACTTGACGTATTAATTAGCACCGGCGAGCAGGTTTCGGTGGCTTTATTAGCTATGGCTATTATTAAACGCGGTCATTCTGCTGTGAGTTTATTAGCCGATCAGGTTAATATTTTAACCGATAATATGTTTGGCAAAGCCCGTATTACAGATGTAGCTGCAACGCGTTTAAAACATGAGCTTGAGCATAACCGTATTGCAATTATTGCGGGTTTTCAGGGCCGTGATATTGAAGGAAATGTAACTACATTAGGGCGTGGCGGTACCGATACTTCGGCGGTTGAAATTGCTGGAGCAATAAAAGCAGACGAATGTCAGATCTATACCGACGTTAACGGCGTATATACTACAGACCCTCGTGTTGAACCTAATGCACGACGAATGAGCCAAGTTACCTTTGCTGAAATGCTAGAGTTAGCAAGTTTAGGGGCTAAAGTATTGCATATTCGTTCAGTTGAAGCGGCAGGAAAGCATAATGTGCCACTTAGGGTGCTATCAAGTTTTTACCCTGATGCTGGTACATTGATTAGTTTTGAGGAGAGCGATATGCCTGGTAATGTCGTTTCGGGTATTGCGTTTAATCGTGATGAATGTTTAATAAATGTAGAGGGTGTACTGAGTGGTACACAATATCTTGCAAAGATTTTGAAACTTTTTGCAGATAACGGCATCGAAATAGATATGATTAATCAAGTTAATCATAATGTTTACAAAGTAGACTATGCTTTTACTGTACACACAAATGATTATTTACACGCATTAGACGTTTTAACAGAGCAGCAAGCTCAGTTAACAGCACAAAATATTTTTGGGTTAACAACAGTGGCTAAAGTGTCTGCTGTTGGTATGGGTATGAAGTCACATTCGGGTGTTGCTAGTTTATTTTTTGATGCATTAGCTGCAGAAAATATTAATGTTATTTTAGTGTCTACATCAGAAATTAAAATATCGGTTTTAATAGATGAAAAATACCTAGAGTTGGCTGTTCGTGCATTACATAAGATATTTTTAACAGAAAATGAATAGATTGATAGGTTTTACTTACTTTTTAGTCTAATTTTCATTAAAATGTTTTAGCGGAATCTTATAATTTTATTGGAACAAGGGAGCAAAAGAATGCTAATACTAACTCGTAGAGTAGGTGAAACCCTAATGATCGGTGACGAAGTAACCGTTACTGTTCTAGGTGTTAAAGGGAATCAAGTTCGAATCGGTGTTAACGCACCAAAAGACGTTTCAGTGCATCGTGAAGAGATTTACATGCGTATTCAAGCTGAAAAGTCTAACCCTGAACCTGGCAATGCTTAATCAGCAATGTATATAACTTAGTTACATACTGAGTTATTGCCAAAAGCCACTCACTGAGTGGCTTTTTTGTGTATAAAATTAAGTGTTTCGGCAGTTAATATGTGCTTGGATATATACTGCATACCTTTTTTGTTTTTTAATAGTATGCCGCGCTCTGTGGTTATAACTTCGTTAATATCTGACCACAGAAGTTGGGTGTTTTTATAAAAGTTACTCGATTTAATCCCTTCTTCGTCAAAGGTAAGGGTGACCTCAGACCCCGAGGCTTTGCTTAGCATTTGTCTAGTAACCCACCAAGGACGGCGATAATAAAAGGCAATACATTCGAGTACCGCAACCATGATCAGAAAAGATCCTAGGTAATGATCGTCTAAACCATAAATTCCAAATAAACCGAGTGCTACTAATAGCGCTAATAAAAAGTATTTTGGTTGCGCGCGCTTGCTATGCGCAACTGATTCGTCAAAGCACTCATAAAAATAAGGCTTATCAAGCGTATAGGTTGTTGTAAGTGTCATATAGGAGTTCTTAAAACATAGTTATATGCATTTTAACAAGCTAACCAGTAAATGCGCAGTTATATAATAAATAACTGCATAATAGATAAAGATATTGGCGTTTATTATTTATCAGATCCAACCTTTAATTTAGATATTATTTTATTACACACATAAAAAAACGGCTCATTTTAGAGCCGTTTTTTTAATAAATTAGAAGAATTAACAGTTAGTTTCTTCTGCATTTACACCTTCTTTTACTTCTTCACATGCATCTTCAACTTTGTTTTGCACGTCAGTTACTGCTTCGTCAATACGCTCACCAGCATCTTCTGCGTGGTTATCTTCACAGCCCATAATAAATAAACTTGCGAATAGGCCAATTAGTGCTGCTCTTAAAGTTGTCGAATTCATAATGTAATTCCTTGTAAATTTTGATTTAAATGATTTTTAATTAGTTTAAAACTTTAGTTTGTTACCTAGGGCTTTTTGCCACGTAGGGCACCCGATACTAAAGATATAACTAAAAGTATTAAAAATATAAAAAATATAATTTTTGCAATACCCGCTGCGGCGCCTGCTATACCACCAAAACCTAACACTGCAGCAATTAAAGCAATTACTAAAAAAGTGATTGTCCAGCGTAACATTGTATTCTCCTTGGTTTATCAAATTTGCTCAATGGATATGAAGCGAGTTACGTGCCATTGTTTTTTTACTTTTAAATCAATGGTTTGTTTTTGTTTGTGTTATTTCAGCGTGCACTCAATGGTAAGTTTTACGCTTTGCTATGTAATTTATTCATACTGATACAAGTGATTATGGATGTTAGTTTTTTATAAGAGAAGTTAGCGCATATTGGTCTTTGTGAGCTGAGTTTAAGAACTATTTAATTGCAGTTCGAGACTTGCGAGCATAGCGGGCTTAATAACAGCGGCTATTTAAACGGTTGAATAATTAACAAATATATTTGGTAAGACCAATTGCCAGTGGTGAAATTACTTTATGCTAATAGAACTGTTAACGCTTTACTTTAAGTGCATTATTAACGGTTTTTAGGTCGCCTATATAACTTTTATTTATATTCACTATTTTTATTATCTATGTAATAGCGCGTATCTAGTCCTTTTTGTAGTGTTAAGTTAATTAATAGCATGTTAGTTTTGTTTAAATTGGTTTTACCAATTTACAGGCTATAGACAAAACACTGTTTTTTGTTATTATTCGGTGAATAATTATTTACGTAAAATGATTTTTTATTTTGATTTCGGTATAAGTTTTATAGGAGAGGAAAATGGATATCGCTGCTTTACTTACAACAGCAAGCAACTTAATGCTAACCGGTATGGTGGGGGTGTTTGTGTTTCTGTCACTATTAATTACCTGCGTTACGGTTATGTCTAAGCTGGTATCTCGCTTTGCAGAGCCTGAGCTTGCAATACCTGCCAGAACACCGTCTTTTAAATCACAAGGTGTGCCTAATGAGCACATCGCCGCAATTAGTGCTGCCATTGCTCAGTACAAAACAAACAATAATTAAAGGAGCACTTAAATGGCTAAATTAAAATTAACAGAACTGGTACTACGTGATGCGCATCAATCATTGTTAGCAACTCGTATGCGCCTTGACGATATGCTACCGATTGCAAAAAAGCTTGATGATGCAGGTTATTGGTCTATTGAGTCGTGGGGGGGAGCTACGTTTGATTCGTGTATTCGTTATTTAGGTGAAGATCCTTGGGAGCGTATTCGCGCACTAAAAAAAGCGATGCCAAATACTAAACAGCAAATGCTATTACGCGGTCAAAATTTATTAGGTTACCGCCATTATGCTGACGATGTAGTAGAAAAATTTGTAGAGCGTGCCCATAAAAATGGCGTTGATGTATTTCGTATATTTGATGCAATGAACGATGTACGTAATCTTGAAACGGCAATTAAAGCGGCTATAAAAGTAGGCGCACATGCCCAAGGGACTATTTCTTATACAGTAAGCCCTGTTCATACGCTTGATATGTGGTTAACGCTAGCTAAGCAGTTGGAAGATTTAGGCTGTCATTCAATTTGTATTAAAGATATGGCGGGTTTATTAAAGCCGTACGATGCTGAAAAACTAATTAAAGCACTAAAAGAAACTGTATCTATTCCAATTGCAATGCAGTGCCACGCCACAACAGGTTTAAGTACTGCGACTTATCAAAAAGCGATTGATGCAGGCATTGATATGCTTGATACCGCAATTTCATCTATGAGTATGACTTACGGACACACCGCAACTGAAACTATTGTATCGATAGTTGAAGGGACTGAGCGTGATACTGAGCTTGATTTAAATCACCTAGAAGAAATTGCTGCTTACTTTAGAGATGTACGTAAAAAATACGCGGCATTTGAAGGTAGCTTAAAAGGGGTTGATGGCCGTATTTTACTCGCGCAAGTACCTGGTGGCATGTTAACTAACATGGAAAACCAGCTTAAAGAGCAAGGCGCAGCAGATAAGCTTAATGAAGTTTTACTTGAGATCCCACGTGTACGTGAAGATCTTGGCTTTTTACCTTTAGTAACACCAACGTCGCAAATTGTAGGCACTCAAGCGGTACTTAATGTACTAACGGGTGAGCGCTATAAAACAATTACTAAAGAAACAGCTGGCGTATTAAAAGGTGAATATGGCCTAACACCAGCACCTATGAATAAAGAGCTACAAGAGCGTGTGCTTGATGGAGCAGAGGTAATTACTTGCCGTCCTGCAGATAATATTGCACCTGAGCTTGCAACGCTTGAGGCTGAATTATTAAAAGAAGTACAAGAGCAAGGTTTAACTCTTGCTGATGAGCAAATTGATGACGTACTAACGTATGCATTATTCCCACAGGTTGGTTTGAAGTTTATTAAAAACCGTAACAACCCAGATGCATTTGAGCCAGTTCCTTGTGTTGAAGATAAAAGCAATAAAGCTCCCTCTAAATCAGCTTCAAATAACAACAGCGTTAAAGCTGAGCAATACAGCGTAAAAGTAGACGGTAAAGTTTACGACGTTGTTGTAGCTCAAGGCGGCGAGCTTAAAGAAGTTACATTAAAAGACTCAGAACATATTCCTCAGTCTGCTTCGGTTGCATCAGGCGAAACACTTAACGCCCCTTTAGCCGGTAATATTTTTAAGATAAAGGTAAAAGCAGGGCAAGTTGTGAATGAAGGTGATGTAGTGATTATTATGGAAGCCATGAAAATGGAAACTGAAATACGCGCTACGCACACCGGAACAATTGCTGAAGTGTTAGTTGGTGAAGGCGATGCTGTAACTACCGGCGACGCTATGATTGCATTAGCTTAGGAGTAAATAGAGGATGGATGGTATTTTAAACCTCTGGCATGCCACAGGCATTGCTAACTTTACATTTCCAGCGTTGATTATGATTGCGGTAGGCTGTTTATTATTGTTTTTGGCAATAGCCAAAAAATTTGAGCCCCTATTATTATTACCTATCGGCTTTGGTGCAATATTAACTAATATTCCGGTGGCTGGTTTATCCGACCCCGGCGGCTTACTGCATTATGTGTATTACGTAGGTATTGATACGGGGATTTTTCCACTATTAATATTTATGGGAGTAGGCGCGTTAACTGATTTTAGTGCGCTAATTGCTAACCCTCGTATGTTGCTATTAGGTGCGGCTGCACAGTTTGGTATTTTTGCGACTTTGTTTGGCGCTATTTTACTTAACTATGTACCTGGTTTTGAATTTAGCCTGCAAGATGCGTCGGCTATTGCGATAATTGGTGGAGCTGATGGCCCAACCGCTATATTTTTAGCCTCTAAACTGGCACCCGACTTGTTAGGTGCGATTGCGGTAGCTGCTTATTCGTATATGGCATTAGTGCCAATTATTCAGCCGCCAATTATGCGCGCATTAACCACGGTTGAAGAGCGCCAAATAAAAATGCCAGAGCTGCGTAAAGTATCTAAAAAAGAGAAAATTATTTTTCCGTTAATGGTACTTAGCTTAACAGCAATGTTTTTACCTGCGGCGATACCTCTGGTTGGTATGTTTTGTTTAGGTAACTTAATGCGAGAGTCTGGTGTTGTTGATAGATTAAGTAACAGTGCTCAAAACGAAATCATCAATGTTACAACTATATTTTTAGGTTTAGCTGTAGGCTCAAAGCTTGCTGCAGATAAGTTTTTAACTGTTGAGACCATAGGTATTTTAGTGCTTGGCGCACTGGCTTTTGCTATAGGTACAGCCTCGGGCGTATTTATGGCTAAAGGGTTAAATAAAATATCTAAAACGCCGATTAATCCATTAATAGGTGCTGCGGGAGTATCGGCTGTACCCATGGCGGCGCGCGTAGTAAATAAAGTAGGCCTTGAGAGCAATCCGCATAACTTTTTACTTATGCATGCAATGGGGCCAAATGTTGCCGGAGTACTAGGCAGTGCAGTTGCAGCAGGTATTTTATTAGCACTTGTTGGCTAACATCAATTTTAAAATCCAACCGATTAGCGCAGTTTACTGCGCTTTTTTTTATGCTTAATTTATTGACTGTTTTTGTTACAGTAAGCTACTTGTAATTAATTAAGGATAGCCGGCATGCATGACACTCCTTTGGCAAAATATTTACCTAATGTTAGCAAGCTCATATTTGGTTGTATGGGACTTGGGGGAGGCTGGAATAAAGACCCCTTAACTAATACTCATACCCAGCAGGCACATGTTTGTATAGATACAGCAATAGCCGGTGGCATTAATTTTTTTGATCACGCCGATATTTATACATTTGGTAAAGCTGAGCAGGTGTTTGGCCAAGTCCTTAAGCAGCGCCCAGAGCTGAGAGAGCAAATTTATATCCAGTCAAAGTGCGGAATTCGTTTTGCCGATGAGCAAGGGCCAAAGCGCTACGACTTATCAAAGCAATGGATTGAGCAATCAGTAGAGGGCTCTCTTAAGCGGTTAAATACTGATTATTTAGATGTACTTATGCTGCACAGACCCGACCCTTTGATACAAGTTGAAGAAGTAGCTCAGGTATTTAGTCGCTTAAAAGAAAGTGGCAAAGTACGTCATTTTGCGGTGTCTAATATGTCGCAGCAACAAATACAGTTTTTACAAACAGCCCTTGATATGCCCATAGTTGCCAACCAAATTGAAGCAAGCTTAAAGCAATCAGCCTGGGTTGATGAGGGGGTATATGTCGGTAACCGCGATGGCAAAGACATTAACTTTACTCCCGGCTTTATAGAATATTGCACCGAGCAGGAAATACAAATTCAAAGCTGGGGTAGCTTATGCCAAGGATTATATTCAGGAAAACAGCTGCAAAATGCATCACCTGCAGATATTAATACCGCTATATTAGTTAATAAGTTAGCAGCACTTTATAGCACGTCTGCCGAGGCTATTGTATTGGCTTGGTTACTGCGCCATCCGGCATTAATTCAACCGGTAATAGGCACAACTAATGCTAAGCGACTGGCTGCATCGTGCAGCGCTGTAAATATAGAATTAACCCGAGAGCATTGGTATGCATTATATGTCAGCGCCAAAGGGCACGAGTTACCCTAATTTAGACCCCCACTTAAGGTATTACTATGAATATATTCGTTATTTTAATTAGCTTGTTTGTCGCATTGTTAATATTAATTCCGTTATTAGAAAAGTATCAAAGTAAAATAGGCTTAGATGGGGCTAAAAAATACAGTAAGTATATATGGCCACTGGTAATGGTATCGTTAGTGGTACAGCTAATTTATGTATTAATGAATTAGTGTGTCAGTCTATTATTCATAGGCAAAAAAATTATAGGTACAAAAAAGCCTTTGCAAGTTACCTAGCAAAGGCTTTTTTAATAATGATTTAATGTTACTTAAGTGCTAACTGTAGTTCGCGGTTGCGCTCTAACTGGGCAATAAAGTTATCAGCAATAGGCTTAAACTTGGCAAGCTCTGCACGTGGCAGCGGCTCTGACTTAGGCAATTTAACGGTTTTAGGATTACGATGAACACCATTAACTAAAAATTCATAGTGTAAGTGGGCACCGGTCACACGACCAGTAGACCCAACAGTACCGAGTTGCTCACCTTGCTTAATTTTTTGCCCTGTTTTTACTAGGCGTTTATTAAGGTGCAAGTACTTAGTTACGTACTGTGTGCCATGGCTAATAAATACATAGTTACCATTATATTTACTGTAACCCGATTTAATAACTTTACCATTACCTGAGGCAACTACCGGCGTGCCAGTGCGCGCCGCAAAGTCTATACCGCGATGCGCTCTAACTTGCCCCGTTACTGGGTGCAAACGTCGCGGGTTAAAGCTTGAGCTTATATATTTAAAACTAACCGGTGCACGTAAAAATGCTTTTTTCATGCTGCGCCCTTCAGGAGTATAAAAACTACCGTCAGTGTGGCGAATTGCAGCATAGCGCTGGCCTTGGTTAACAAATTCCGCAGCAATAATTTTACCAGTACCAATAAATTCACCATCTACATAGTGAGATTCATAAATTAAACCAAACCCATCGCCTTTGCGAATATCGTTAGCAAAATCTACATCCCAACCAAATATATCGGCAAAGTTCATTATTTGGCGCTCGCTTAAACCTGCAGCTATTGCTGAAGTCCAAAAGCTACTAGAAATTTCGCCGCCTACTGTTTTAGTTAGCGTTTCTATTTCTTTACTATCGATTGAAGTGTCGTATTGCCCTTCATCGTTTAAGGTAACAAATAAAGTGTCTGTTTTTGAAATAACGTAACGCAGCTGTGCTAAATCGCCATCTTTTGCAGTGGCAAAACTCAGTGTTTCACCCGGGTGAATTTTAGTAAGTTTGCGAGTTTCTGCGTTAGTGTTAATTAATTTATGTAACGTTTGAGCTGAAAAGCCAGCACGTTTAAAAATAATAGCTAAGTTATCTCCATTTTTTACTTGGTGATCAACAAAGTCGTATTCTGGCAGCTTGTCTGCTGCTTGCTCTGAGTTTAACGCAGTTAATTTTTCGTTGTCATCAACTTTAACTTGTAACTCATAGCGCTTGCCAATTTCTAGCGTGTTTTCACTATTGTCTTTGGATGCAGTGGCTTTTTCAGAAGGGAGAAAAGCTAAGCCAGCAATAGCAGAAACTAAGCCTAAAATAAGCAATTTGTGTTTTTTGGGGAGCGTGTGAACCACGTGAACCATAACGTGCCTTTTTCTGCTGTCAAGAAAATTAATAGATTATCTTGCAGGATATAACGAATAATGTACGAATACTAGTATTTTGTAGATTTAAACTAATGCTAAATTAAGCTAAAATCACAGGGCTTATAGGCATCTTAGTATTAAAGCAGCTTATGATCTAGGTGTTTTATTAATCTAGAACTAGGGCTAAACCGCGGTATTTTTGAGCAAAATAATAAAACAATGATGCATCATCACGTTAGTAATTTAAAAACCAAAGCTGCAGCTGTTTGTGCTGTTTTTAAAGTGTTGCAAACAGTTATCTTTACTCGTTTATGCAACTTATGCCGCTTTGCCTTATTTAGTGACGCTATCGTTTAAAAAGTTGTTTTAATTAGGTAATAATTTGCTATCTTAGTTACATAGGTTTATTGACTCTAAAAGTGCTACTTATCTAGTAATAAGCCGCGAGCATATTAATAATTAACCCCTTCGTTAACAGAATTTTTTGGAGTAACACACAGTGGATTTACAAACCGCTCTTGCAGAGATAAAACGCGGTACAGAAGAGATATTAATTGAAGATGAGTTAGTTGAAAAATTAAAATCTGGAAAAAAACTAAAAATTAAAGCGGGCTTTGATCCAACCGCGCCTGATTTACACTTAGGTCACACGGTACTTATTAATAAAATGAAAACCTTTCAGGACTTAGGTCATGAGGTTGTATTTTTAATTGGTGACTTTACCGGTATGATTGGCGACCCAACAGGTAAAAACGTAACGCGTAAGCCGCTTACTCGCGAAGACGTGCTTGCTAATGCTGAGACTTATAAAGAGCAAGTATTTAAAATTCTTGATCCGGCAAAAACCACGGTCGCATTTAATTCTACCTGGATGGAAAATTTAGGCGCAGCTGGAATGATCAAACTTGCAGCACGCCAAACCGTTGCGCGTATGTTAGAGCGTGATGATTTTAAAAAGCGTTACGCTAGTGGCCAGTCTATTGCTATTCATGAGTTTCTATATCCGTTAGTACAAGGTTGGGACTCGGTTGCACTTGAGGCTGATGTAGAGCTCGGTGGTACTGATCAGCGCTTTAACCTGCTAATGGGTCGTGAGCTACAAAAAGACGAAGGCCAAAAACCACAAACAGTAATAATGACGCCGTTATTAGAGGGCACCGATGGGGTGCAAAAAATGTCTAAATCGTTGGGTAACTATATAGGTATTACCGATGCGCCTAACGATATGTTTGGTAAAATAATGTCGATTAGTGATGTGCTAATGTGGCGTTACTACGACTTATTAAGCGGGCTGTCGATTGCTGGTATTAACGCGCAAAAAGAGCGTGTAGAGCAAGGTACAAATCCTCGTGATATTAAAATTGAGTTAGCAAAAGAGCTTATTGCGCGCTTTCATAGTGAAGCCGATGCACAAGCAGCTCATGATGACTTTATTCAGCGCTTTCAGAAAAAAGCTCTGCCGGATGAAATACCTGAACTAACAGTAACCATTGAGCAAGACAGTATTTTAATTGCTAACTTGCTTAAAGAAGCTAACTTAGTTGCTAGTACATCAGAAGCAATGCGCATGATTAAGCAAGGTGCAGTTAAGCTCAACGGCGAAGATAAAATTACAGACACTAAACTTGAAATAGCAAAAGGCAGTACGGCTATTTACCAAGTAGGTAAGCGTAAGTTTGCAAATATTACTGTAGCGTAAAGCTAAACGGTAAAACGCTAAAAACCAGCCACGGCTGGTTTTTTTGTGCTTATATTTTTTGTATTTTTAATAATAGGTGTGTAACTCGCCCTTAGCTAAATGTTTTTAAGTATTTCTATGCAAACAACGACCAGTAACCAAAATACCCGCGCTTGATTTAGTCTATTAATAGTAACCGGCACGTCCTCAGCAATAGGGAGGCGTTCGGTACCAATACGCATTTTGTTAAAACGTTCGCCAAAATACACTGCAGGCCCGCCTAGTTGTACGCCTAATGATGCAGAGCAAGTGCTTAAAAGCCACCCAGTATTAGTTTGATAAAAGTGCCTGCCATAATGCTTTATATAATGCATGCTTAGCTTGCTCGCTTTACTGGCTGCAATAGTCAGTGCCAATAAGCGCATAGGAATAAATTCAATAATAAACAAGGTAATTTTAAGCGGCTTTAAAAAAGGGCTGTTGGGTTTAATGTTACTGCGCCATGCCTGCTCAATTAAAGTAAGTAATCGATAGGCAAGCGCTGCAATAGGGCCAAGTACTAAAAAAACAAATATCACCACAAAGTAATATCTTGCAGTACGTAATATTAGGCTCTCTATTAAGGCTTTAATTATGCCTGCACCAGAGAGTTTAATAACATCTCGGGCTACTAATGGCTTTAATAGCTCACGGGCGGCAGATTTTTGGTTTTGTTTGGTAAGCTTAGCAATACGTAGTGCTTTTTTATCAATAGCTTTACTCTCAAGGCATAAATATAAAATAAGCCCGGCGAGTAATTCAGGGTAAAATGCAAATTCCAGTAGTAATACAATAATAATAAGTACCACACTTAAAATAAGTGTACTGGCAAGGGCTGCGGCTAAATATTGATAGCTATTGGGTTCTGCTGCTTTATAAATACGCTTACCAATAGCGCTAAAAATAGCCGTTAAAGCGGTGTTAGGATGATACCAACTAACAAGTGGTAAAAAGCGCTCAGCAAGGAGCGCCATTATAAATACAATAAAGTCCAAGTGATTTTGAACCATATTGCTGAGCATTTACAGTGAAACTGCCGTTAGCTTTTCAAGTAACGCCACTACCATTTTAGACGAATTGATTGATGCTGTTTCTAGGTATTCTTCAAACGACTGCGGCGACTCTTTGCCGGCAATATCTGACATCGAGCGAATAACCACAAACGGTGTATTAAGTGTATGACAGGTTTGCGCAATTGATGCCCCTTCCATTTCTACTGCAAGCATTGTAGGAAAGTCGCTACGGGCTTTTTCAATACGTATTGGGTCACACATAAATATGTCGCCGGTACAAATTAAACCAACTAAGGTTTTTACGTCACTAATTTGCGCAATAGTTTGCTCTGCGGCAGCCACTAATTTAGGGTGTGCTGCAAAACCTGCTGGCATTTGTGGTACTTGACCTATTTCGTAACCAAAGGCAGTTACATCAACATCATGATGACGAACTTCTGACGAAATAACTACATCGCCCACATTTAATGACGGATCAAAGCCGCCGGCAGAGCCGGTGTTAATTACGCAATCAGGGGCGAAGTTGTCAATAAGTAATGTAGTTGCAATAGTTGATGCTACTTTACCAATACCAGATTGAACCAATGTTACTGTGTTACCTGCTAATTCACCGGTATAAAAAGTAAAACCAGCTTTAGTTAAAGTTTGTGGATTTTGCATTGCTTCGCGCAAAATTTTAACTTCTGGCTCCATTGCGCCAATAATACCAACATTCATAGTGTTAAGTTCCTGAGTTTGAATGCGCTGATTATACGTGAAGTTAGCGCTAAAAAACAAAAAAGCGAGCAGTTTTACTTTGCTCGCTTTTTATTATGTTATTTACGTTAAATTTCGGCTAGTGCTGTAGAGTGCGCTTTAGCTTGAGAAGGTGATAGTACCGCTGGTTTTTGAACTCGGGTACGAATAGGGCGAGCTGTTTGCGTAGCCGCAGGTTTGCCGAGTTTAAACATAATAGCGTCGCGTACTTCACTTGGGCGATAGCCTGATTTTACTTTCATACGAATATGCGGGATGCCAGCGGCCTCTAATGCGCCATTAACAAACCAGTCGCGTTGTGCTTTATGGCCATCTTTATTGGCATTGTTTACTAAGTCTACGGCTGCCACTATGGTCATTTTTTCTTTATCGACTAGCACAAAATCAAGCTGTTTATTTTTAGCTTTAGCCATTGCTGCACGCTTAGACTTTGCCGATAAACCTTGTTTGCAATCAATCACGTCGATTAGTTTTACACGACTAACAATTTTATACTGATCGCCCACTGCGCGTTCTAATAAATTTAAAAAAGCACTTTCTACTTGAGTAAATACATTTTGCTTGCGGGTAAAAGGATAAGGGTTTCCGCCATCATCGTTAAACTTTGACGCAACAACAGAGGCCCCAACAACTAATACTAAAATTGATAATAAAGCGAATTCCATACGGTAACTCCATAACAACAAATTGACACTGCTTAAGTAAAGCAATTAACGTGCCTAAATTAGTTGGTTAAGTAGTATGTTTCCGTATGGATATTGAATACTGCAAAATAAGAACTTAAGCTCTATAACCGCCAGCAACGCCTTTAACTGCAATAGCGAGTGCGTCGTGCGCATGCAGCGATTCGTAATGATTTATTTGTAACCAGTAATCACAGTATTGCTGTGTTTCTAGTAGCGCTTTAATTTTACGAGCAGCATCTTCACAAAACATTAAATTTTGACCATTTAGGCGGGCAAACTCTTGTTCATCTTCACGTTTCACTGCCGCTTGTACTGGCGTTTTTAATTCATCTTCAATCGTGTTAATTAAATTAACTACGTCAAATTGAGTAATATTACTGTCGAGCTTTACTTTTACATTAGCAATTGAGCGCTGCGAGTGTGGGGTGGCTACAATACCTTGCGTAGTACCTAGCCATTCTAGTGCTTCTTTTTGACTGAGGGTTTCTTGACTGAATTTTTCGGCAAATGCATTTTGTATCAGCTGACGCGCAAGTGCCGCTGAACATGGGCAAGTTGATGAATAGGTTACATCAACACTTAGCTCGTAATTAATAACACCTTGTTCAATTGTGCTGGTTAATATAACGGGGTAACTTTTCCAGCCAGCCTTGCCGCTTAATAACGATTTACGGCGCAGTGGTAATTCAAACTTAAATTCTATAAGTGCTTTATCACTTAAGCCTTCGTGGCTACTAATAAAAAAATCGAGCGCTTGAGCTAATGTTTGAGGATTAACTTGCTGCTCAGTAGAGAGCGTGTCGAGCGCTAAAAATAAGCGCGACATATGAATGCCTTTTGCATCTTCTTTGTGTAAGTTTACAAAAGCGCGGGCTTTAGCATTAACAGTAACTGGCGTTATGCCATGCGACTCAAAAATAAATGGCAGTTCAATTTCACCCATTCCCACCCAGTCTAATGTACCAGTTTGTAAGGCGGGAGCCGTGTTAGCTATATCGGGCATATTAGTTTGCATGGTGTGTTACTCGTTATTAGCAATAATAAAGCGCCGCATTTTACACTAAATAATTTATTGCTGGAATGATGAGTTGTAGCCAGCTAATGATTCAAACAATAAATATTAGAGTTTTTATCGCACAACCTGAAAATAGCTGATAGAAAATGCTAAAATTAACCATAACATGCAATTTAAACCTTTTTGTAATTAAGCTAAGAGACACACTGATATATGACCGATTCCTCTTTGAGCCCTTGGGCTCGAGTTCTTTCTAGTTTAATAACTCGGTTTGGTGAGTTTAAAACTGCAGCCATTTGCTATGCTTTGTTATTGGCAGTTTCGCTTGTTTTATCAAGTATGTTTTATTATGTTGCCGTTGGAGAAGTTAATCTTGTTGATATATTAGCAGTGGTATTTTTTACCTCTGTGGTATCGCCTCTGGTTATAAGCGTGCTAATAAATTCAATCAGGCAACTAGATGCCTCCTATGCATATTTAGACAGTGCGACAAAACAAGAAAAGCTACTCAATCAAACATTAAAAGATAATATAAATCGCTTAAATGTAGAAATTGATGAGCGTAAAATGGCGTTTCATGCCAAGCACCGGGCAATAGAAGAGCTAAGAAAAGAAATTGCTGAGCGTAAAAAAACACAACAAGAGCTTGCCCAGCAAAGTATGCTACAGCGCTCAATAGTAGACTCCTCCCCCGATTTATTTTATTACCGCGACAACAACGGTGTGTTTGCTGGCTGTAATAAAATGTTTGAAGAAGTAATGGGTAAAACCAGTGACGAATTAATCGGTAAGAGTGCTGAACAAATATTTCCTAATCAATTTTTATCTGAAGTTTTAAAAACCGATAAACAGGTAGAGCAAACTCATCAAGCATTAACTATAGATGTTCAATACGATGTGGGCGGCGAAACGCGTTGGTTTGAATTACGTAAATTGCCGTTTATTAATGATAAAGGTAAGTACATAGGTTTACTTGCATTTGGCCGTGATATTACGAGTCGTAAAGAGGCTGCAGAAGCACTTGAAACAGCCTACAAAGATAAAGGTAAATTTATTGCCACTTTGAGCCATGAGTTGCGTACACCACTTAATGGCATTGTTGGTTTAACACGTATGTTGCTAGATACAGAGCTTAATAAACAGCAGCGTAGTTGGTGTAATACGGTGTTTTCGAGTGCCGAAACACTAGGTAATATATTTAACGACATTATAGATTTAGACAAAATAGACAGAGAGCAGTTAGATATTGCAACTAATGCTATAAACGTATCAGACTTTATTAACGATGTGGTTAACTTTGCAGGCCTAATTGCTGAACAAAAAGATCTTTCTTTTGATATTAAACGCTTAGGCATGCTAGATATTTATGCGCAACTAGATCCAACCCGACTTCGCCAAGTTGTTTGGAACTTAATAAATAATGCGGTTAAATTTACTCATAAGGGCAGTGTAACCCTCACCTGTATTCGTGAAAATCGAGATGATGGCCCTTGGCTTACCATGAAAATATCAGACACCGGAGAAGGCATACCAGCCGAACAGCTCTCTCGTATTTTTGATATGTATTATAAAGCGCCAGATCTTAAAGGCACCAATGCTATTGGTTCTGGCATTGGCTTAGCAGTAACCAAAGCCTTAGTTGATGCAATGCAGGGGATTATTTCGGTTAATAGTACCGAAGGCGAGGGGAGCTGCTTTATAGTAGAAATACCGTTAATTTTATGTAGCGCACCCACTGAGAATAGTTATGTAGGACGCAGCTTAAATATACTGTTAGTAGAAGATGTGCCGTTAAATGCCGAAATTGCGACTAACTTACTTGAACAGCGTGGTCATGAAGTTATTTGGGCTGAGACCGGCGAAGATGCATTGTCTTTTGTAGAAACTGAAGACGATTTAGATTTGATCTTACTTGATATGCAGTTACCCGATATAAACGGTGATGAAGTAGCAAGGCAAATAAGAGCCGATAGCCATTTTGATAAATTACCTATTGTAGCGCTTACCGCAAATGTGCGCAGTGCAGAGCAAGAGCTAGAGGGGATTTCAATCCAAGGAGCGCTCGCTAAGCCTATCAATACGGTAAAACTAGATAAAATATTAGCTGATTTATTTGGTATAAAACAAACAAGAAGTAATGGGCCACAATTAAAAGTAAGTGCAGCAGCGCTTGCTGACATTAATGCACATTTACTTGATGTTGAAACTATAGAAGACTTTGTAAACTCAATGGGTTTGGTGGTGTTTAAACGCAGTAGTCAGTTATTTGAAAAACTCAACCCCCAGTATCAGCAAGAGTTACTTACCTCGTTAAACTCAGGCGACAGAGAAGAATATAAATCAGTTGCACATAAGCTTAAAGGTGCTGCGGGATCTGTAGGCTTAAATGATGTGCAATTGCATGCAAAAGTAATGGAGTATGGTGCGCTGGATGAATCTGACGAGGTATTAAAGCAGTGGTTAGATGTTTTAGCAGACAAAATAAATGAAGGACAACATGCCCTTCATTTATTCTTACAGCAATTAGGGTAACTAATTAGCTGTCGATTTTACCAATGAAGCGATAACCTTCACCATGAATGGTGCTGATCAACTCAGTTGTTGAGTTGTCGCTTTCAAAGTGCTTACGAATACGACGAATTGTAACATCAACTGTTCTATCGTTTGCACGTAGCTCACGGCCAGTCATGTGTTTAATTAATTGCTCACGGCTAAAAATACGACCTGGAGAGTCAAGCATTAAACGCAGTGCTCTGTATTCGCCTTTAGGTAGACGTTTTGCGTCTCCACCTGGAGAAGTAAGACAGCGACTGTTTTCGTCAAGTTCCCAACCGTTAAACGTAATTACACCATTTGTTTCAAGTGCAGACTCTTCACCACCTAGGGCAGTACGAGTAATTAAATTACGCGCACGAATAGTTAATTCGCGAGGATTAAACGGTTTAGTAATATAGTCATCAGCACCAATTTCTAGGCCTAAAATACGATCTACATCATTGTCACGGCCTGTTAAGAAAATAAGACCGACTTTGCGTTTTTGGCGTAACTCACGTGCTAAAATTAGCCCGTTTTTACCCGGTAGATTGATATCCATAACTACAAGATTGACGTCGTCATTATTTGTAAGCTTATCATGCATGTCATCGCCATCAATGGCTTCAATAACTTTGTAACCTTCAGCTTCAAATAAACTAACGAGGTTTAGTCTAGTTACGTCTTCATCCTCTACTATCAGAATGACTGGCGTTTGCATTTTTAATTAACCTTTTGGTGTGTTTTATTTATAAAAAAAACCGGTATAGTTTTATAAACCGATTACTAAAAGAGTATAGGATTATATCTAATTGTTAACAAGTAAAAACAATTAGAGAAAAACAGCAGGATCCGCACAGCCTACTTAAAAGGTATAGAGTAAAGCTACTGTTTAATTGATCTTTAAAATTGGATGCATATTTTGAATTATTAAAGTCAAAGCCATTTCCCTTTAGTAATTGATACATCCATCAATCAGGTAAAGATACTTAAAATAATCAGACTAATTCAAAACGAAATTATATCACTTTCCAACCTTTCATCAATGTATGTGATATCTTAAAAGCATTAAAGTTCAGAAAATATTTAACTTTAAGCAGTTAATTCACTAAATAATATAGTTGAATAACGAATGCTCTATTAATGAGGTCATAAAGTTAAAATTCAAGAGCATGCTTATAATTAATCAGTACGTTGTTTAAGCTGTGGTGTTGTTGGTGAGTGTCGTTTTTACTTTGACTATAAAAGCTGTCTTACGCTCAGAGTTTACTTGGATATTACTTAACAGGTTTGCCAGCAGATAGACGGCTTGAAATAGTTCTCGTACCTTATCCTTATTTATTTGTTATAAAAAGGTCAAATACTTGATTTTACTATTCCCCTCAATATTTTGACTATTATTGCTAAGCGGTAAAATTCAGGAGGGTAATTAATTTTATAAATAAGTTTGAGCACGTGAGGTGCTCAAACATGAGCATTATTAACTGCTGTAAACGGCAAACTTATTATTTTTAAACACGGTTTGATAGTTATCAAATTGTGCTTCTAAAATTGGCGGGTATTTTAAAAAGCTATTAGCAACAATATTTAACTTACCTGCTTTAGTTAGGTGCTGTTTAGCATTGGCTAAAAAGGTTTCAGCCACTGTGTAGTCGGTTGCAATACCGGTATGAAAAGGTGGGTTACTAATAATAAGATCGAACTTACCTGTAATGTTAGTAAGTCCATCACTTAAGAGGGCTTCGCCTTTAATGTTATTAAGCTTAAGGGTTTGCGTTGTTGCATAGATTGCCAATGCGCTCACATCACTACAAACAAAGCTCAATGCCGGATTTTGCAGCCCTAAATAAGTTGCAATTAAGCCAGCGCCACAACCAAAATCGAGCACAGTACCTTGCTTAATAAGCGGAGCGTTTTCAAGCAATATTTTAGTGCCAACATCTAAATTACCGTGATTAAATACCCCAGGAATACTGATAGCGGTAAATTCGCTATCGGCCACACTGACCGTAAATGGCTTATGATAATCGCTAATATTAAACTGACTAAGTTGTTTAAGCTCTGCAAATGAATATAAAACACAGTGCTTTGCTGAGTCTATTTTATTACTAAAATTAGCTTTATCAGTAAGCTGTTTTTCTATTGATTTAACACCACTCTTATTTTCGCCAACCACCAGTAACTCAGCATCTGCTGTAATTACTGCGCGTATATTATCAAGCGCCATAAGAACTTCAGGTTTTGATTTTGGATAGTAAAGAATCACTAAATCAAAGTCGTTACCGCTAATACAGTGGTTTACACATACATCAACGCCGGGTGTGTTTTTGGCAAATTCGCCATTAGCATGATTGTAGCTAAAGGCGGTTATTTTACTCTCAGGGTTGCGCTTTTTAAGCTCGGCTAAAAAGCCATCTTGAACAAAGTTGACCACCAATATAGATTTCCCAACTAACTTTTCGCTATTGCGAAGTAACAGTAGGCTTGGATTGGTTAATACGCTCATAAATGGCTTTACCTTACAGATTATATAATTTACAGAGTTATGTACTTAACCTAAATGTTGGTTAAGATATTTATTATCCGAAATACAGATTACTTAGTGCGTTCAAACATTAAGTCCCACACACCATGACCTAAACGATGGCCGCGTTGCTCAAACTTGGTTAACGGGCGTAAATCAGGGCGTGGTACGTAGTCGTTTGTTGCTGACTGGTTTTTAAAGCCAGGCGCAGCTTGCATTACTTCAAGCATATGCTCAGCATAATTTTCCCAGTCGGTAGCCATATGAAAAACACCGCCCATTTTTAACTGTGAACGTAATTTTTCAACAAACTCGCCTTGTACAATACGGCGTTTATGGTGACGCTTTTTATGCCAAGGGTCAGGGAAAAACAATTGTAAGGTTGTTAAACTTTCATCTGCTATACAATCGGCTAAAACTTCAACCGCATCGTGTTCAAAAATACGCAGATTAGTAATACCCGCTTCATCAGCATCCATTAAACAAGCACCAACGCCTGGGCGGTGTACTTCTATGCCAATAAAGTTTAAATGCGGGGCATTTTTTGCCATTTCAACCAGTGATTTGCCCATACCAAAACCAATTTCTAGCACTACATCATTGTTATTGCCAAAAACTTCGCTTAAATCAAGCATGCCATTTTTATGCTCTAAGCCCATTATTGGCCAGCATTTTTCGATAGCGGCAGCTTGGCCTTTGGTTAAACGACCTTCGCGCTTTACAAAACTACGAATAGTGCGGATATACTTACCTTCTTGCTTTGCTTGCTCAAGATTAGTGTTACTTGATTCACTCATATTATTGGCCTGACAAAAATAACTGGTTTAAAAAATGGTTGCGTATTATCCCTGACCAAGCCATGGATAACAAGCTCTAGCTGATTTTACTAGGTGTATAGAGGCGCTATAGCTTGATCTTTTCACTAACTGCAATAAACTGAGCCGCCATTGAGCATACGTAAAAAGTAAACTATTTTGGATTTAAATAAACAGCAGTCAGATTGGTTTTCTAACCAAGTGGTTGATTGGTATCACCTTCATGGTAGAAAAACGCTGCCGTGGCAGTTAGCAAAAACACCCTATAAAGTATGGGTGTCTGAAGTGATGTTACAACAAACTCAAGTAGTGACCGTTATCCCTTATTTTGAAAGGTTTATGCAAAGCTTTCCCGATATTATTGCTTTAGCTAACGCCAATGAAGATCAGGTGCTGCATCACTGGACTGGTTTAGGGTATTACGCAAGGGCACGTAACTTACATAAAACAGCTAAAATAGTTCGTGACAAGTATCAGGGGCAGTTTCCTACAACGCTTGAAGAGGTTATTGATTTACCCGGAATAGGGCGCTCTACAGCCGGTGCAGTGTTATCACTTTCACTTGGGCAGCATCACCCCATACTCGATGGTAATGTTAAACGAGTATTAGCCCGTTTTTTTATGGTTGAAGGCTGGTATGGTGTTAAAAAAGTCGAAAGCCAACTTTGGCATTTGAGCGAGCAGCTAACGCCTAAAAATAACGTAACCGAGTTTAATCAAGCTATGATGGATTTAGGCTCGAGCTTATGTTCGCGTAGTCGTTTTGACTGCCCTGCATGTCCGTTAAGTAGCCGCTGTGGTGCATTTAAAACGCAGCAGGTAAAAACATTCCCACACTCAAAACCTAAAAAAACAGTGCCGAAAAAAAGCTGCCATCAGTTAATTATTAAACATGATGAAAAAGTGCTCATGGAAAAACGGCCTAACTCAGGAATATGGGGCGGGTTGTTTGGCTTTTTTGAGTTTAATGAATTGAGCGAACTAGAGGTGTTTATAGCGCAGCAAGGGCTAACAGCTGACTTAGTGGCGCTTGAACCCTTTACCCATATATTTTCGCACTTTGAACTTACTATTAATCCACATGTGCTAAATGTAGTACAAATTCCAGATGTAATTAACGATCGACAATTAGTTTGGTACCTACTAGATCAGTCAATTGAGGTGGGTTTAGCAGCACCAACTAAAAAGTTGGTTAAACAAATTGCACCAATAGGTTAGACTTGTTTATAACTATCGCTAAAGAGAATTAATTATGGCACGTACAGTATTTTGTCAAAAGTTACAAAAAGAAGCTGAAGGGCTTGGATTTCAATTATATCCTGGCGAAATAGGCGAAAAAATCTTTAACAATATCTCTAAAGAGGCTTGGGCGCAGTGGCAGCACAAGCAAACAATGCTGATTAACGAAAAGCATTTAAATATGATGGACCCAGAGCATCGTAGCTTTTTAGAACAGCAAATGGTTGGTTTTTTGTTTGAAAACAAAGAAGTAGAAATTGAAGGCTACAAACCACCAGAAAAGTAATTGTTATGTGGTATAAAAAAAGGGCTAAATAGCCCTTTTTTTATACCTAAATTAATTCGGTTGTTCTTGCTGCTCGGCACTTTTAATTTGCTCTTTTAAAAATTGAGCAGCTTTAGAATATTCAATTTCTAATTGATCTCTTAAATCAATTAACTTATCGCTGTTTAGTTCATCTGTTTTACATTGCTCTTCAAACACGACGGCCAGTTCAGCGACGCGATGCGCCCCAATGGTTTTAGATATAGACTTTAACTGATGACACCCCTCAAGAATGTCATTAACGTTGCTTTGCATAACACCAAAGTTAATCGACTTTATTAGCTCTTGGCTTTGCTCTAAATACATTTTAAAGAAACGTATTTTCTTCGCGTCATCGCCATTAATGTATTTAGCTACTGAATCCATATCTATTGGCATTGCTGGCTTTTGATGTGGTATGTCTATGCTCTTGTGATTGTTTTTTTCATTCCAGCGTATTAGTGTATTTTCTAAAACGTTAAGCTCAACAGGCTTAGTAATAAAGTCGTTAATACCAACAGCTAAACAGCGTTCTTTTTCACCTTTTAAAGAGTTGGCTGTCACGGCTATTATATAAGGCTGTGAAATAACCGAACCTAGCATTTCGGCCTCATTGCGGATTTTTTCGACCATATCGTAGCCCGACATTATCGGCATATGTAAATCGGTTAAAATGAGCGAATAGTTACCTTTTCGCCACATATTAATCCCTTCCTCACCGTTATTAGCTACTTCAACACCGTAACCTAAGATGTGCAGTTGATCAGTTATAACTTGCTGATTCAAAAGGTTGTCTTCAACTAGTAAAATAAGCTTGTTAGCGGCTAAAGCTTGCTCTGTAGTTAAATAGTTGTCGTATGCTATGGTTTTTTTAATGTGCTTAGGCTGATGTAAACCTGCAGCTACAAGTATTGATAGCATAAAGTTAGACTTACATAATGGCGTTGCGTTAATATAAAAAATATTTTTATGATTAATAGCGGCATCATCTAGCTTGCTTAAAACGACAACCTGCTGATTATTATCCTCTAAAGAGTAAAGTAAACGCCTTAAAAATGCATTTATGCTGTCCATATTATCAATACCATCAACAACCCAAATGATATCTTTAGCATCGTGCAGAGACTCAATTTCTTGCTCGTTATGCACATAGGTTATTTTAGCGCCCATAAATGATAAGTAACGATAGATTACTTTTTCACGGTCAACATTATTGCTTACTACAACAATATGCCTGCCATCTAAGCTATTTTTATGTGCGAACTTAATTTTTCCTGAGGTACTAAATGGCAGTTCTACAGTGAACTCACTGCCTATACCAATATTACTATTAACCGATATAGTACCTAACATTAACTCGGTTAAACTTTTACAAATTGACAAGCCAAGGCCGGTTCCACCGTATTCTCTGGTTATTGAGCTTTCCGCTTGAATAAACGGATTAAATATTTCTCTTAATTGCGCTTGGCTCATGCCTTTACCATTATCGGTTACACAAAAACGTAAAGTGAAGTGTTCTGCTGTGTTGTGAGCCACCTCTACAGAGATATTAACTTGCCCCTTATGCGATTCACTCGTACTGGTAAACTTAATCGCATTGCTGCATAGGTTATATAGTATCTGGCGTACTCGAGTGTTATCACCAATAAGATTAATAGGGATATCAGGAGCAATTGATAAGTTTAAATCTAGATCGCGGTGTTTAGCTATAGAAGAAAGCACGCGCACCACTTCTTCAATCGTATCGGTTACAGAAAACGGGATAGGGTCAATATTTAGTTTGCCTGCTTCAATTTTAGAAAAATCTAAAATATCGTCCAAAATACTCAGTAAAGAAAAAGCAGATTCACGAATAATGGTACTAAGACGATATTGTGAACCGTCTAAATTTGTTTGGCGCAGTAAATCTATAGTCCCTATAACGCCATTCATAGGGGTTCTAATTTCATGACTCATAGTTGCTAAAAAGGTGGTTTTAGCTTCACTTGCTTTTTGCGCATTTAAAGTTTCTTTTTCAAGTGCAAGGGTTCGAGTTTGCACTTCAATTTCAAGATTGTTTTGCAGTTTTTGTAATTCTTTTCGAGTTTTTTCATTCTCAGATAAAGCTGCTTGTACTTTTTTCAATAAAAAATTAATATTTAGTGCGATCACATTTAAGCCATTACCTAACTGTTCATTTACAGTGCTGTTAAAATTACTGCTATCAGTTACAGCCTGTAATTCTTCGCTAAGCAAGCCCGTACTCTTACGTAAACGGTTATTAATATATTGGTTTAATAGCAATGCTAATACAAATAATGTAATAACCGCTATACAAGCCATAAAATAGGCGCTCAATAATGACGTCTGTTTAGTTAAAGTGGGAGGGGATTTTTTTTGTTTTAAAATAAGCTCGCCAATAGGTTGATCGTTAAGCGTTAAAACTTTATGTAAAATACCTTGATCAACTAAATGCTCGTTAAGTTTAATAGCAGCAATTGCAGGTTTGTTAGTACTATATACCAGCTCCGTTTGTGATGTAGCGCTAAAGCGATATAGCGTGTATTCAAAGTTGTCACTAAATACAGAGGTAAGCTCAAGCAGCTCTTGTACTTTACCTTGCCCGTAAATAGTTAAAGCGTCGACTAGAGGAGCTTCTAGCTTGTTAGCCAGTGAAGTGATGTCAATAAGCGGTGTACTTTTTTTAGTATCCATCTCACTTTGAGAATAAAGTGAGATGGCAATTATAAACAGTGTGGTTATAATTATATTACTTAATAAAAAAAGAGGTAACAAACCTTTTATCACTGAAGAGAACTTACTCTGCATGGATTTTTCCTAATTGGTATATTAATAACACGGTAAGCCTTTACCGTACTTTGGGATAAACAAAACAAGTAAAAATAACTCGCCGCAACTTTAGCATAGTTTAGATTAAAATTATGGTGCTACTTTTCACTTGTTTGTAGTATAAATGAGCAGTGTTAATTAAAAAAGACCCGAGTTGCATAAAAACCGTGCAAACAGTTATAAAGAATGAAAAAAAAGTTGACTTGTAACAGCAAAACTCGTTTAATACGCCGCACGCCCAGATAGCTCAGTCGGTAGAGCTCAGTGGGAATTGTATTGAAAATCCTTGTGAAGGGTTTTATTAAAACCGAGTATTGCCCAGATAGCTCAGTCGGTAGAGCAGAGGATTGAAAATCCTCGTGTCCGTGGTTCGATTCCGCGTCTGGGCACCATTATTAAATAATAGTGTTTGAAATCAAAGATATTAAACGGTATTATGCGTGCCTTAGCACACGGTTTTGTGTGCCGACTTAGCTCAGCTGGTAGAGCAACTGACTTGTAATCAGTAGGTCAACCGTTCGACTCGGTTAGTCGGCACCATTTATAATGTAATTTGAAAAGAAAGCTGTAATCAGTAGTCTGTTCAAGTTACCCGTCGACTTCGTTAGTCGGCACTATTTATTTACTAAATCAGTTTAGTAAAAAGTTAGCTTAGAAAATTTAGTTAACTTGCACAGTTTATGTGCCTCGATAGCTCAGTCGGTAGAGCAGAGGATTGAAAATCCTCGTGTCCGTGGTTCGATTCCGCGTCGAGGCACCATTTATTAAAAGTTATCAATCTTTAAAATTGATAAAGTGCCTTAGCACACAGTTTTGTGTGCCGACTTAGCTCAGCTGGTAGAGCAACTGACTTGTAATCAGTAGGTCAACCGTTCGACTCGGTTAGTCGGCACCATTTATAATGTAATTTGGAAAGAAAGCTGTAATCAGTAGTCTGTTCAAGTTACCCGTCGGCTCGGTTAGTCGGCACCATTTATAATGTAATTTGAAAAGAAAGCTGTAATCAGTAGTCTGTTCAAGTTACTCGCTCGACTCGGTTAGTCGGCACCATTTATTTACTAAATCAGTTTAGTAAAAAGTTAGCTTAGAATATTTAGTTAACTCGCACAGTTTATGTGCCTCGATAGCTCAGTCGGTAGAGCAGAGGATTGAAAATCCTCGTGTCCGTGGTTCGATTCCGCGTCGAGGCACCATTTATTAAAAAACCTCACATTTGTGAGGTTTTTTTGTTTATAAAGATTATTTTTCCCTGCATCCCATACAGCTTAAAATTGTTCCAGACTAATTTTAAGCTTATCAGTATACTACTTAGCAACCCCCTTAGTGATACAAACCACTTATAGTTACTTTCAACTTTCTTAATGATCATTAATGTCGAAATAGAGTATAAATAGTTATCCGATAGTTTATGGCTAATTATGTAATGTTATGTAAAGTAAGTTGAGCGTTTTAGTTCAAAGTGCTTGAATTACATTATAAATAGCAGTAATTCAGGTTTAATTATGATTTGGCAACAATACCAGCCAACTTTATTGGCACTCAGTATTGTGCTGCTCAGCGGCTGTGCGAGCAATATAAATTCACAGCAGCGCGAACAAGCACCCAGTAATGTACCGCAGCAATGGCAACAAAAAACCTCTGCGCCGGTATTACACGTACAACAGCAATGGCTTACACAATTACAAAATCCACAGTTAAATCAATTTGTGGAGCAGGCACTTAAAAATAACCAGCAGCTTTTACAAAGTAGTTACGATGTGGCGATCCAAAAGCAGCAGTTAATTGTGTCGGGCGCTGCGTTGTGGCCAACTCTGGACTTATCTGCGCGTACTAGCCGCAGTAAAAATAACCGCCCAATTAGTTATAATAATGCAAGTTCAGTGAGCTTGAATTTAGGTTACGAAGTTGATTTATGGGGCAAGCTGTCAGATTCTAATCGCCAAGCTAATTTAAACTACTTAGCGCAACAGGCGCGCTTTGAACAAGCCAAACAACAGCTAGTTGCCGATGTAGTAAAGGGCTGGTTTGATGTAGTAACCGCAAAGCAATTACTTGATTTATATAAGCGCCGAGAAGCCAATGCTTTGCAAAATCTTGATATTATAGAGTCAGGTTATCGTCAAGGATTAAACGAAGCTCTCGATGTTTATTTAGCTCGCAACGAGCTAAATAATGAGCGTTCACGTATTGCTACTCAGCAAGCTAGCTTATTAACTACAGCAAGAGTACTTGAGCGTTTATTGGGAGATTATCCAAAAGGAATTATCTCGGCAAATAATGACCTACCAGTTATCAATACCGACATTCCACTAGGTTTACCCTCAGAGTTAATTACCCGAAAGCCAACATTACGTGCAAATTGGTATCAGCTTTTAGCAAGTGATGCAAACTTGGCTTATGCCCATAAACAACGTTTTCCAAGTTTAAATTTAACGGCAAGTTTAAGTGATACTACTGATAGAGTAAGTGATTTGTTTTCGCCATCTAGCCTAGCATGGTCATTACTTGGCAGTATTTCAGCGCCTATTTTTAATGGCGGCCGGTTAAAAGCGAATGAAGAAATTGCGCGTTTAAATAGCCAAAAACAAGAGCAGCAGTATTTACAAACACTTTACGATGCTTTTAGCGACGTAGAAAATGCGATTACGCTACAGCAATCACTTAAAGCGCAATATACAAGCACGCTAGAAGCACAAGAAAATGCCCTTGCTGCCGAGCAATTATCGTTTGAGCAATATCAAAGTGGCTTGGTTAGCTACACTACAGTGCTTGATGCACAAGGACGCTCGTTCGATGCTCAAAGCTCCTTAATTAGTATTAAAAATCAATTGATAGCAAACCGAGTTAATTTACACCTTGCCCTTGGTGGCGATTTTGCAAACACTTCAACCGAACTACAGAGTAATAGCAATGAAAACTAAAACAGCAAAAATTATTATTCCAATCGCGGTTATTATTGCCACTATTTTAATCGTCATGTTTATTAAAGGTAACCCGCCAGAAGCTAATCGCTTTGGTGCACCACCAAAAGCATCAATTAACGTAGCAGTTCAAATGTTGCAGCCGCAAAATTATCAAGTGATGGTAGACAGCTACGGCACAGTAAAACCACGTACACAAAGCTTATTAGTTGCTCAAGCATCGGGTTTAATTATAAATATAAGTGATGACTTTAGAGAAGGTGGTTTTTTTAAAAAAGGTGCGCTACTAATCCAACTCGACGATAGAGACTATCAAGCAGAGGTTAAATCGGCACAGGCTAACTTATTAACAGCAAAGCAAGGCCTTTTAGAAGAACAAGCCCGCGGGCAGCAGGCTATTACAGATTGGCAGCGTTTAGGTAATGATAAACCTGCAAGTAGCTTGGTGCTACGTGAGCCACAATTAGCTGCAGCACAAGCACAAGTATTATCGGCGCAAGCAACACTTGAAAAAGCTAAGTTAAACTTAGAACGTACCCAAATAATAGCGCCTTTTGCAGGACGAGTACTTAGTCGTAATGTAGATTTAGGCCAAGTTGTTAGCAACAATACTCAGCTCGCTACTATTTACGCAATAGACAGCGTAGAGATTCGGTTGCCAATAAAAAACAAAGACCTACCTTTTATTAATTTACCTGAGCAGTACCGCGACGGTGCTAAAAACCAGGCCGGATCCGTGATTAAATTTAGCTCTGATTTAGTTGGTGAGCAAACATGGCAAGGGCAGTTGGCGCGTACCGAAGGTGCTATTGATGAAAGTGCACAGCAACTCTACGTGGTTGCTAAAATTAATGACCCTTATAAAGCAACACAAAGTAATCAATACCCAATAAAAATAGGGCAATACGTTAAAGCGCAGATCACCGGAAAAACAGTTTCTGATGCACTTATTATTGCAAATAGCACTATTTATCAGGGGTCTTACGTTTATATTGTTGAGCAGGGAGTATTAAAGCGTAAAGATATAACGCTTGCATGGCAAAATGCCGCTTTTGCAATGATAAAAACCGGCTTAAAAGCAGGTGATAAACTTGTTATTACGCCACTGGGGCAAGTTAGTTCGGGTACACAAGTGAATATTTTAGGCGAAGATAATAAAGCGACTAAACCACAAAGTATGAAGCAACGCCCAACAGCAGAGCAATTAGCACAACAAGCAAAAGAGCAAGGCATTAGTGTTGCAGAGCTAGTAAAAAAACGTCGCGCAGCAAAGCAAGGAGATAAGCCATGATTGCTTGGTTTACCAAAAACCATGTTGCTGCCAATTTATTGTTAGTAACTTTGTTGCTGTCGGGGCTGTTTAGTTTATCGACGAAAATACCGATAGAAGTGTTTCCTTCTTTTGAAACCGATATGATCAGCATTCGGGTTAGTTTACGTGGCGCGACGCCAGAGGATGTTGAGCAAGGTGTCACTATACGTATAGAGGAGTCTGTACAAGATTTAGAGGGTATAAAGCAAATATTTAGCCGCTCATCTGAAGGTTCGGGCTCTGTCACTGTTGAAGTGGAAAGCGGCTACGATCCTCGAGAGTTGCTCGCTGATATAAAAAGCCGTGTTGATGCTATTAATACCTTTCCTGGGGATGCTGAAAAACCCATCGTTGCTTTAGCTGAGCGAAAACGAGAGGTTATAGCGGTAACTGTATCTAGTGATTATGGCGAAAAAGAAACTCGCGAGTATGCAGAGCAAGTACGCGATCAAATATTACGTTTACCCAGTGTAACGCAGGTTGAGTTAAGTGGCGTGCGCGACTACGAACTGGCTATTGAAGTAAGCCAAGATACCTTGCGCCAATATGACTTAACACTGTCGCAAATTTCTAATGCGGTTGCCAACTCAAGCTCAGACATTTCTGCAGGTAACTTAAAAACCCAAGGTGGCGATGTACTTATTAGCTCAAAAGGGCAAGCATACCGAAAGGACGAATTTGCCAGCATAGTGGTTAAAAACCACAGCGACGGTACTATTATTCGCTTAGGTGATATAGCCACAATTAATGACGATTTTGAAGAAACCCCAGTGCGCACTCGCTTTAACGGTAAACAAGCCGCTTTTATCGACGTATACCGAATAGGCCCACAAAGCGCAATTACAGTTGCCGATGAAGTAAAAGCCTATATAAATGCCCAGCAACCTTCATTGCCGCAAGGTTTTGCATTAAGTTATTGGGATGACGACTCAGAGCTAGTTAAAAGCCGTATTGCCACGCTCACCACTAACGCCTTACAAGGCGGTATTTTAGTGCTGGCACTGCTAACCTTATTTTTACGCCCAGCTATCGCATTTTGGGTGTTTATTGGTATTCCGGTGTCGTTCATGGGGGCATTTATTGCTATGCCTATTTTTGGCGTAACGCTTAATGTAATGAGCTTGTTTGGTTTTATTTTAGTACTCGGTATTGTGGTTGATGATGCCATAGTCACCGGAGAGAACGTTTACACCCATTTAAAAACAGCCGAATCGGGCGAACAAGCTGCCATATTAGGTACCCAAGAAGTAGCAACGCCAGTGACTTTTGGTGTATTAACCACGGTAGCGGCCTTTTTGCCATTAGCCTTTATTGAAGGTGCACGCGGGGCATTATTTGCACAAATTCCGGTGGTGGTTATTCCGGTATTATTATTTTCTTTAATTGAGTCTAAATTTGTTTTACCTGCACATTTAAAATACATAAAACTACGTCATCAAAAAGATAAGCAGTCAAAATTTGATCTGCTACAGCAACGTTTTGCTGATGGCTTTGAAAGCGCTATTTTAAAATATTATCAGCCTATTCTTAATTTAGCTCTGCGCCATAAACTGGCAACGGTAAGCTTATTTGTTGGCGTATTTTTAATTATTTTAACTATGATCACCAGTGGTTGGACTAAGTTTGTATTTTTTCCACGTATTCCCAGCGAAACCGTAAAACCGTACGGGTAAATTTAACCCTACCTGCTGGCACACCGTTTGAAGTAACTAATAAGTACGTGATCGATATGTCGCAAAAAGCGCAGCAATTACAAGACAAATACCGTGACCCTGATACGGGTGAAAGCGTTATTTTAAATATTTTAGCAACAACGGGCGGGCGCGGCGGAGTATCTAACTCAGGCGCAGTACGCTTTGAAATTACCCCAGTTGAAAAACGTGATTCAGATATTGGCTCACGCGAGCTTGCCAGTGAATGGCGCGAATTAATTGGCGTTATTCCCGGCGCTGAAAGCCTCACCTTTAGAGCCGAAATTGGTCGTAGTTCAGATCCAATAGATGTACAACTTAGCGGTACATCGTTAAAGGTTTTACAAGATGTGGCAGATCATATTAAAACGCGTTTATCGACCTACCCAACCGTATTCGATATTGCCGATAGTATGTCTGATGGTAAAGAAGAGTTACAAATAGAGCTTACAGAGCAAGGCTTAGCGCTGGGTTTAAATAGAGTAAATGTAGCAGGGCAAGTGCGTAACTCGTTTTTTGGCTCGCAAGTACAAAGGATCCAACGTGGGCGAGACGATGTGCGCGTAATGGTACGTTTGCCTATTGATGAAAGACGCTCGGTAGCCGACTTACAAAATATACTCATAAACACACCTGCCGGTGGCTCAGTGCCTTTATCGCATGTGGCTATTTTAATTACAGGGCAAAGCCCGTCTACTATCAATCGAATCGATCGTTACCGTACTTTAAATGTGACCGCCGATATAGAGAAAAGCAACACTAACATGACCATACTCCAAGCTGATTTATCCCAGTATTTGGATGAGCTAATGCAGCAATACCCAGGAGTTGATTATGCATTAGAAGGAGAAGCAAAAGAGCAAAGAGAGTCGTTTGGTTCACTTGCTTGGGCGTTAGTATTTGTATTTTTTATTATTTATGCGCTATTAGCGATACCGTTTAAATCGTATTTACAGCCATTAATAGTAATGAGTGTTATACCCTTTGGCATGATAGGCGCTGTAGTAGGGCATTGGATCATGGGAATGGAATTAACCATTATGAGCTTGCTTGGCATGCTAGCATTAATTGGCGTAGTGGTTAATGACTCGCTGGTATTAGTTGACTATATTAATAAAAAACGCACAGAAGGGATTGAATTAATTGAGGTAGTTAAACTTGCCGGCGCGTCACGTTTTCGCCCAGTTATGCTAACTAGCTTAACCACTTTTATAGGATTAATGCCGTTATTATTTGAAAAAGCGACTCAAGCGCAATTTTTAATTCCTATGGCTGTGAGCTTAGGCTTTGGAATTATATTCGCCACCTTCATCACTTTATTGCTAGTACCGGTAAATTATATGCTCATGGAGCGTTTTCAGGGTTGGTTTAAGTAAATAAGTGTAAGCATTTAGAGTTTAGCTGTAAGTAAGCAATTACTTGCAGCTTCTTTTTGCCAAAGATTATAAAAATAATTTAGAAAGTTATAACAAAAAAGACAAATAAATAATAAGAGGGATTATAAAAATAAGAAGGTGTTCCCCAAAGTGTGGTGTTGGTGTCAGTCCTGAAACCTTGAGGTTTCAGGGCGGGAATCTGCGGTTTACCGTAGGCTTCTCGGTACATGCCGAGCTTGCACAATAGTATACGAACAGAAACCCTGGTATAAAATTTATCGGCTCAGGGACTTAACCAAGCTCCAGCACTCCAGGGAACAAATCCAGTATATAAGACATAATCGAAAGCTTAAACCCCAAAAGCAAAATATTATTTTGTTTGCGTGGTTATTATGCTCTTGTTACTAGTTATTTACTTATGAGTGTGCTTTTTAACCATAAATATGTTTTTTTATATATTGGGCTTAATAAAGTATACCGCAGCAATAAAGAGCTGCCACTATTAAAGTGTTTAATAGTGCCCCTTAAGCCACGGCTAGCGCATTTTAATCCCAGACTCTAACAGGGTTGAGCGGTAATCATCGTCTAGCCCTGCCATTTTCTTTTT
>NZ_JBEONZ010000025.1:0-56273 GCF_040308705.1 Pseudoalteromonas sp. 19-MNA-CIBAN-0066 | reverse complement strand
AAGCAGAGGGATTTTAAAAATTAAGGATGCTTTTAAGCCTAGCAATGTTTGTTTAGATAAAGACTGAAGGGATTAATTATTAGGGTGGGTGTCATTCTATGTTTTCTATGCTCTGTGAAAACACAGTATTTCGCATGCCTAAAAATGAATAAAAACAGCGTTATTTGAATATTATTTAAATAAGCAGAGAGATTGTCAAAGCTAAGGGGATTTTAAGCTCAGCAATGTTTTTTTAGATAAACACCAAAAGGATTAATTATTAGGATGGGTGTCATTCTATGTTTTTTATGCTTCGTTTCATTATAATATTGCTAATTGTTAGAAACGGAAAAATATCAAATTAAAGGACTATAAATGAAATTTATTAATCACATAGTATTTTGTTTATCTCTACTTTTTACATCGAACACATTCGCGCTTGAGCAAAAATATCACGAGTTCATTTTACCTGTTATTGCTGCCTTTGAGGGTGACGATAAAGCAGCTATTGCCTCGCTTGTTTATTACCCATTAAAACGACGATACCCCATACCTGACATTAAAGATGAGGCTGAGCTTATTAACCGCTTTGATGAAGTGTTTGACGATGAACTCACCGCAGTTATTGCCAGTTCAAGCATTGATACCGATTGGGATAGTGTAGGTTGGCGCGGTATTATGCTCAATAACGGCGTTATGTGGGTAGATACCGACGGTAAAATTATTGCTGTAAATACCCAAAACGCTAAAGAGCAGGCACTTGCTAAAAGCTTAATAAAACAAGGTAAGCAATCTTTGCATGCAAGTATCAATACTTTTGAAAAGCCAGTACTTGATTGGAAAACAGCTAACTACCATATTCGTGTTGATGATTTAGGCGATCATAATTTTCGTTATGCAGTGTGGGGTATTGATAAAAAGCCAAGCGACAAGCCTGATATGGTTTTACTAAATGGCGATATTACATTTGAAGGTAGTGGTGGCAATCATAATTATACGTTTAAAAATGGTCGTTATAGTTATGTGTTACAGGTAACTATTATTGGTTGCGATACATCCCCGCCAGGTTGGCTCGAAGTATTTAAAGGCGATGAGCTACTATTAGCTGAAGATGTGATAAGTGCTCATTAATGTTTAGCCAAAAACAAAACCGCCAACAAAGGCGGTTATTTTTAAGTAGCTAATAGCTAAAATGAATGGTCTTTTTCAAATTCATCAACTTCGCGTTCGGCTTCTTCTTTCGACTTACCGTATTGCTGTTGAATTTTGCCAACTAACTCTTTGCGGCTACCTTCAATTTTATCTAAATCATCGTCGGTTATGTCGCCCCATTTACGTTGCGCTTTACCTTTAAGTTCTTTCCAATTACCTTTGATACGATCGCTGTTCATAAGTAGCTCCTTACTTTAGATTAGTGAAATTAACAGTCAACTATAAAGTAGCAAGTCGTATACCAAAAAAAAAGTATAAATATTTTTTGTAATTAATATCAGTAGCTTAATATCAATCATAAATAGAGTAAGGCTAAAAGGTGGGTGTAATTATGTGGTCCTTCTTTAAATGCATACAAAATATACATAGCAGTTTGTAATAATTGCTTATCCAATATAGGTTTTAAGTTATTATGTTGCGATAAAACAGACGGTATGAGTGAGTTATGGATACTAAAGTGTGTGAATATGGCGTAGGAGATTGCTCTTACAAAATGGCGGGGGAGTTAGTAGGTATTACCCAGCTGGTTGATGCATTTTATGATTATATGCAACAGTTAAAAGAGGCTAAGCACATAAGAGATATGCACAGTAAAGACTTGTCGCAGTCGCGTAAAAAGTTAGCTTACTTTTTGTCAGGTTGGATGGGCGGACCTAAGCTGTACGCGGAGCATTTTGGCAGCATTAACATTCCCCAGGCGCATAAACATTTGGCGGTAGGCGTTGCCGAAAGTGAAGCTTGGCTATTATGCATGCAAAAAGCCGTAGATGATCAGCCTTATGCAGAGTCGTTTAAAGTGTATTTAATGCAGCAATTGCGCGTACCCGCAGAGCGAATTAGAATGGTATCGGGTAGCTAGTAGAGAGTTAATAGGTAGAAAGTGGGTAGCTAATGGGCAACCTATTGAGCTTAGTTGCTTGTAAAAGAGTATTAATTATTAAACATCAACCGCAGTCACGCTGCGGTTTTTTGTTACAATGCCGGTAAAGCAATTTAGGGTAAATAGCTGTGCTGCCGGTTCAAAACATATATCAACAACTCGTAATAACATTACAAAGCAACCCAATTACGCTACTGCAAGCGCCGCCGGGTGCAGGTAAGTCTACTTGGTTGCCGCTGCAACTTATGCGTGATGGGCACTTTAAACGTATTGTAATGCTAGAGCCGCGTCGTTTAGCTGCGCGTAATATTGCTAGTTACTTGGCAAAGTGTCAAAACGAGAGTGTTGGCCAAAGTGTTGGCCTGCGTATAAGAGGTGAGAGCAAAGCAAGTGTTAATACGCGCCTTGAAATAGTTACCGAAGGCATGCTTACTCGTATGCTGCAAAACGATCCTGAGCTTAGCGATGTTGATTTACTGATGTTTGATGAGTTTCATGAGCGCTCTATTGCAGCCGATACTTCATTGGCATTTGCGTTAGAGACTCAAAGTGCGCTGCGCGAAGATTTAACCATAATGTTGATGTCGGCAACCCTTGATACCCAGCGCTACACTGAGTTTTTTGCTTGCCCTGTAATTCAATCAAATGGGCGCAGCTATCCAATAGATGAAGTATATATACCCATAAAAGATGAAAGCCGCTGGTTTGATGCAATCCCCACTATAATAAAACAAGCACTGAGTGAGCAAACAGGCAGCGCGTTGGTGTTTTTACCAGGGCAGCACGAAATACTCAGGGTACAACAAGCACTCACTGACTTACCAAACAATTGTATAGTGGCAACGCTATTTGGCGAGCAAGATAAAGCCAACCAGCAAGCAGCTATTGCTCCTGCGCCTGAAGGGATGCGCAAGGTGGTACTTACTACCAATGTGGCCGAAACTAGCTTAACCATTGAAGGCATAAGGATTGTGATTGATAGCGGTAAACGCCGCGCCGCGACCTTTAATTTAAAAACCGGTGTTACTGAACTCACAACACAAAGCATATCGCGCTCATCGGCAGTGCAGCGTGCAGGGCGTGCAGGGCGAATAGAGCCAGGTGTGGTTTATAGGCTTGGCTCTAAGCAAACTTTTGAGCGCCGTAATAGTCACGACAATCCTGAAATACTCACATCAGACATTAGCCAACTAATGCTAGAAGCTAAGCAGTGGGGGACAAGCATTGAGGAGCTAACCTTGCTTGATAAGCCTACCGAGCAGCAAGGCATACAGGCAAGTAACTTACTTAGCATGCTTGAAGCCATAGACAGCAAAGGTAAGCTCACACCGCTGGGCAGTAAAATGTTAGGCTTTGGCGCTGATATTCGTTTGGCGCATATGCTATTAAAAGCGCAGGCATTAGAGCAAGCACTCCCCGGTATTTATCGACTCGCTATTTATTTGGTGGCATTACTTGAAAGCCGAGTTAATACTGCTAATGAGCTAAGCTTAGCGCTGCATAGCCAACAACAACGGCTACATCCGGTATTCAAGCAGCAATTAAAATATTGGCAAAGTCGCTTAAAAGTAAAAGAATCAAATGGCGATTTAAATACCGAGCACTTAAGCTTGCTGGTGGCGCTTGCTTACCCCGATCGAATCGCGAAAAAGCGTGGCAATGGTTACTTACTTGCCAATGGTGCAGGCGCTGAGTTAAACCGCGATTACTGGCATAACGACGACTACCTTGCAATTGCCACTATGGGCGGGCACAAAGGCGGGCGTATTTTTAGTGCCACATCACTTAGCCCATTTGAGCTGCAAGCCTATTTGCCGCATTTATTTAGCATGCAAACTCGCTGTGAGTTTGATGAAAAAACCGCACGCTTTATCCATCAAGACGAAGTTAAACTTGGCGCTATTACGCTTACTAGCCAGCCAAGTGCGCAAAAACTCGATAAAAGTGAGCGCGCCAAAGCATGGTTAAATTTATTTACTAAACATGGCTTTGCACTGTTTAATGAACAAAAAGACGCTGAGCAACTATTAATTAGAATGAGCTTAGCAAGTAAGCTAATGAGCGAAAAGTTTCCGAAAATTAACGAGCAACAACTTATTCAAACGGCACCGCAGTGGCTAGGTGTATTTTTACAAGATATTAAAACCCTGGAGCAGCTTAAAAAGTTTAACTACTTTGAGGCATTACAAAATTGTTTTGACTGGCAACAACAAAGTGCCTTAAAAAGCTTACTGCCACTGCGTTTAACGGTAGCGAGCGGCTCTAATATTAGGATTGAATATCAGCTTGAAGGCCCTGCAAAGCTCAGTGTACGTATGCAAGAAGTATACGGTATGACCAGCACGCCGTTGTTGGCGCAGGGGAAATTGCCACTGCTGATGGAGTTATTGTCGCCGGGGAAACGCTCGTTGCAACTTACTCAAGATTTAGCGCACTTTTGGAATACCAGTTATCGCGATGTACAAAAAGAAATGAAAGGGCGTTACCCCAAGCATTTTTGGCCCGATAGCCCTGCAACCAGTATTGCAACTAACAAAGTGAAAAGTAAAATGTGAGCGTGTACTTAGTTGAAGTAATAATATTAACCTCACAGTTAAATTCGAGATTAATATTATTCAAATACGTAAATACTAACTAAGATGCTTTGCTAAATAGTCGACCAACAACCTTATTTTTGGCGATAAGTGACGATTATGAGGGTATATGGCCCAAATGCCTTCATCAGGCACCCGATAGCTATCTAATAAGGTAATTAGTTCACCACTTTGCAGGTGATTTTGCACGTAGTAATCGGGCAGTTGTACTATTCCTAATCCTTTTAATGCTGCATCCGCTAGGCTATAGCCACTGTTGTATCTTAGCTTACCGGCAACGCGAATGTTTTTTTCTTTTCCCGATTCCATAAAGTGCCAATAATCAAGCGTGCCTAGTAGGCAACTATGTTTACTCAGTTCAGAAATTGCATGTGGTATGCCGTGTTTTTCCAGATATTCTGGCGATGCGCACACATAACTGGTTCTGGTTCCGAGTTTTTTTGCCATCATTGACGAGTCGGCCAGCTTACCAATACGTATAGCTAAATCGTATCCGCCTTCAACTAAGTCAATTTGTTGATTACTCAAGTAAGCAGAAACCGCGACCTCACTATATTGCAGCATAAAGTCAGAAACCAAAGGCAGTACTTGCTGCTCTCCATAAGTTACCGAAGCCGTAAGCTTTATTTTACCTTGGGGCGTTGTTTGTAAATTAGTTATAGCCCGCTCTGCAGCATCTAAGCCATCAAGCACACTGCGGCAATGCTGATAAAACACTCGGCCTTCTTCAGTTAACGACACTTTGCGCGTAGTACGATAAAACAGCTTCACATTCAGCCGGTTTTCGAGCGCACTAATTTGCCTGCTTACTTGCGCTGTAGATATTGCCATTTTTTTTGAGGCTTGCGTAAAGCTGGCATTTTCAGCAACGTGTACAAATTCACTAATACCTTCCCACTGCATGATTGTTACCTATATGTACAAGTTAATTTCAAAAATAGCATATTATCATTTTTACAGAAACAAATATAATAGCAGCCATCAACACAAAGATGCTGTGAATAAGTTAAATCGTCGATATAACGTTATCGACATTAATACAACAGCTCGCAAAATAAATAGGAAAAAATATGAGTTGGGTATTTTTATTTTTAGGTGTTATTGCAGAAGCAATGTCGCATGTGGCATTAAAACAAACAGATGGCTTTACTAGGTTACTGCCCAGCATAGTGGTGTTATTGGGCCATTTGGCTGCGTTTGTTTTTTTAGGCCAAGCAATGAAAGGCATGCCTGTAGGTATTGTGCATGCGATGTGGGCAGGGTTAGCTATTGTTACCGTTACGCTACTATCTACCCTTGTATATAAACAGCATTTAGATCTATCCACTTGGTTAGGAATGGCATTGGTGGCCATAGGCATTGCAATGATTAACCTATCGCAAGGGCATAGCCATTAATTGCTTTAAAATGAATAGCATAATTCTAAGCCAAAAATAATATGCAGCAGCGCATTATTAAGGTAACTGAACTAAACTAAAATACGTGTTTACGTTCATTTATATTAAATAATTTATTAATTAAGAGAGAACGAGATGTCAGATAAGTTTATAAAATCGAAAGCCGCCATAGCATGGGGTCCAAAACAGCCTTTATCTATCGAAGAAATTGACGTAATGCTGCCGCGCAAGGGCGAAGTATTAGTTAAAGTTATTGCCTCTGGAGTTTGTCATACCGATGCTTTTACTTTATCTGGCGATGATCCTGAAGGGATTTTTCCGGTTATTTTAGGCCACGAAGGCGGTGGTATCGTTGAGCAAGTTGGCGAGGGCGTAACGAGTGTAAAAGTTGGGGATCACGTTATTCCTTTATATACACCAGAGTGTGGCGAGTGTAAGTTTTGTTTATCGGGTAAAACTAACTTGTGTCAAAAAATTCGTGAAACTCAAGGTAAAGGCTTAATGCCTGATGGCACCACTCGTTTTTACAAAGACGGACAGCCAATTTTTCATTATATGGGTTGTTCAACTTTCTCTGAATACACGGTATTACCAGAAATTTCGTTAGCAAAAGTTAATAAATCTGCACCATTAGAAGAGGTGTGTTTATTAGGCTGTGGTGTTACAACCGGCATGGGCGCGGTAATGAATACTGCAAAAGTTGAAGAAGGCGCAACAGTAGCTATATTTGGCCTTGGTGGCATAGGCTTGTCGGCAGTTATTGGCGCAACTATGGCTAAAGCGAGCCGAATTATTGCTATAGATATTAACGAAAGTAAGTTTGAATTAGCAAAAAAACTAGGCGCTACCGACTTTATTAACCCTAAAGACTACGACAAACCAATTCAAGATGTAATTGTAGAGTTGACCGATGGCGGTGTTGATTACTCGTTTGAGTGTATTGGTAATGTTAACCTAATGCGCTCTGCGCTAGAGTGCTGCCATAAAGGCTGGGGTGAGTCTGTGGTTATTGGTGTTGCTGGTGCGGGGCAAGAAATTTCAACCCGTCCGTTCCAATTGGTAACGGGTAGAGTATGGAGAGGCTCAGCATTTGGTGGGGTTAAAGGTCGCAGCGAATTACCTGATTATGTAGAACGTTATTTAGCGGGTGAATTTAAGTTAAGTGACTTTATTACCCATACAATGGGACTTGAAGATATTAACGAATCGTTCGATTTAATGCGCAGAGGCGAAAGTATTCGCACTGTTATTCATTTCGATAAATAACGATAAACAGCAGCACTATGGTTTAATTAAACCATAGTGCTTTTTTTGTTTAATTTATAGTTACTAATCAACAATCCATCAGTTTTAAAAAAAGTAGATCCAGCCAAAAACACTTCAAAATATATAAGCATTGTTTTTAAATTTCTTTACCGCCGTGTGTTTCGGCTAAATCGTCAAGCTCTGCAACTGTGTAGTCAAAACCACTCTCGTCATAGTCATAATTAACCTTTACGCAATTGCCGCCATTAAATAATTTTGTTTTTACATCATTAATGGGCCAATTTTTAAGTAGATGTATAAATCGGTTGGCAACTTGAGAAGATTCAAAACGATAGCTAATTTCTGTTTTCATAAATAATAAGGCTCTGGCTAGTTTAACCCCCGTAGTTTGTGCATTTTTGCTAATTAGTCAAGTTTCGGTTACAAAAAATAAAGAGTAAACATGTAATTTTTATGTTTCAATTGATGTGTTAATTGCAGTAAGCACTGTTGTGCTTTAATTAAAGGTGAGAACAAATTTACATGTACTATAGAACTTTTTTACTAGCAAGCTCTGCTTTGTTTATCAGTGCTTGCGGTGGCTCTGGCTCAGATGAGACAGCAGTTATAAGCACAAATAAAATCCCCTCCCTATCAATAACCAATATCAAAAACGATATAGTTAAAGGTCAAACTATTGACTTAAATGCAACAGTTGGCGATGCCGATGGCGTTATCAGTAGTGTTGTGTGGGAACAAACTGCGGGGCTTAAAGTACTTAATGCACCTGTAAATGCCAGTAGTATCACTATTACTTTACCAGATGCGCAAAGCCATGCAGCAATGGAGTACGCTTTTAGCGTAACGGCAACCGATAATGAAGGGCTACCAACGTTAAAACTGTGAGTTTTTTTTGCGCGTAATAGTATGGATGAAACTGCTGCCGCACGTATATTACAGCAAGGCAGTATGGGCCCCACATTAAGTGAAATACGCCAAGCTCAAGGGTTAAGCGAACAGCAGTGGCTTGAGCAACAAATGGCGTTACCAATTAACTACCATCGTGGTTATTTAGTGAAAAGCCCTGATGGAAACAAATTTCAGTATATTAATAGGATTGATGCGTGGTGGAAGGGGGGGTTGCATAGCAACGATCAACTACGCCAACGTGTTGCCTTTGCATTGAGTCAAATATTGGTTGTATCGGATGCAAGTAGTAATGTAGGTAATCAGCCCGAGGGCATGATCACTTACTACGATATTTTGCTTAAACATGCTTTTGGTAACTATAGAGAGCGACTAGAAGACGTAACGCTGTCGCCAATTATGGGTACTTTTTTAAGCCATTTAGGGAATGAAAAGGCAAATGATGAGCTTAATATTCGCCCAGATGAAAACTACGCCCGCGAAGTAATGCAGTTACTTACAATAGGCCTTGAAGAGTTAAATTTAGACGCTACTCCAAAGCTTGATGCGCAAGGTAATACAATTGCCACCTACGGTCAGGCTCAAATAGAAGGATTTGCGCGCGTTTTTACTGGGTGGACATTTGCAGCTAGTGAAACTTTTAAGAAAAAAAACGTGATTATGTAAATCCAATGAAAGCGTTTAGCGAGTATCACTCTAGTAAACAAAAAACATTGTTAAATGGCGAAATTATCCCCGAGGGCTACGGACCAGAAGAAACACTGCAAATAGCGCTCGATAACCTATTTAATCATAATAATGTAGCGCCATTTATTAGTAAACAACTCATACAGCGTTTAATTACCTCAAACCCAACACCGCAATATGTTACCCGTGTTGCTCGTGTTTTTAATGATAATGGCGCTGGAGTACGAGGAGATTTAGCCGCGGTAATAAAGGCTATTTATTTAGATGATGAGGCACGCCATTTTGGCAGTGTTTTAAATTATCAAGGGAAACTAAAAGAGCCACTGATAACCACAATACAGTTTTGGCGAAATCTAGATGCTAATATTAGAACACGTGGGGTTTATACAATACCTATGGACAGGGGCCAATGAAGTCGCCCTCAGTATTTAACTTTTACAGGCCCGATTACCAACCTGTTTATTTACGTAGTGATGGCTTAGTTGCTCCAGAGTTACAAATAGCAAATGACTCTACAATAACTGGCATAATGAATAAGCACTTTGCAGATTTAGTGTGGAATGCGGCTGAAGGAAAAACATCTTTAAGTCCAAAATTACTATACGTCTATATTAAAAACGATATGAACCATCTAAAAAATTATGGCATAGAGTCGTTACTTGATCAGTACAATGTGTTGTATTTTGCCGGTTCAATGAGCCACGAAACACGCCAGGCGTTACTCGATTTAAGTGCCTATTTTATTGATAATCAAGATCGTCAGCGGGTATCGTATTTACTTTATATGATTGCTATTTCACCTGAATTTAATTTGCAGTATTAGGAGAGGCATAATGAGCATAAATAGAAGGCAATTTTTGTCATTATGTTTAAAAGGCGGGGTGTCGGCAGCGGCGCTAACCAGCTTACAACTTCAAGCATTAACGGGTTCAACAAATGCTATTGAATTGGGGGATTATAAAGCCCTAGTATGTATATTTTTATATGGCGGTAACGATTCACTAAATATGCTAATGCCGTTAGAGGGCGAGCAACGAAATTTGTATGAAAAAAGCAGGCAAAACTTGGCGGTTGCTTCGCCTATTGCGCTTAATACTAATTCGTCGTTTGCTGGTGGTGTAGGGCTGCACCCAGCGCTTGCACCCATGCAAAGTGTGTTTGATTCGGCTAACTTGGCATTTGTTGGCGGAGTAGGTACTTTGCTTGCACCAACCACGCTTGACGATTATAAAAATAAAGCAGTACCGCTGCCTCAACACTTGTTTTCACATAACAATCAACAATCAACAAGCAGCGTGGATGTATGGTCGTGAAAAGGAATCGCTAAATAATGGTTGGGGAGCGCGTTTGCTAGAGCGCTTAAATCAGCAAGATCAGTTTGCTGCAAACATATCGCTCGATGGCACCAATCTTTGGCAAACAGGCGCTCAAACTAAGGCGTTTTCGCTTAATAAAAGCGGTATCAGTAAAGTAAACGCTTTTGGCGGTTATCAGCCAAGAACTGAGCATGTAACCAATATTATGAACCGTATAATGGGTAATACGAATCATCCATTAACGGGTGCTTACGCTAATAGTTTTAATTCAGCGATAAGAAATACCCAAACAATGAATAGTGCGCTTGAAGCCGCCCCTGAACTTATTACCTCATTTAGCGATACAGGGTTGTCGAAGCAACTAGCTGCGGTAGCTAAGGCGATTAGTGTGCAAGCAAAGTTAAGTACGCAGCGCCAAGTGTTTTTTGTTTCTATGGGAGGGTTTGATACACACGATAATCAATTGAATACTCACCCTGCATTGCTTAGCACACTAGCACAAGGACTTAACGAGTTTAATAGTGCGATGAATGAGCTGAATATGGCTGACAAAGTAACGTCGTTTACTATGTCGGACTTTGGCCGTACGCTAACATCTAATGGCGATGGCACGGATCATGGTTGGGCAGGAAACCAAATCGTTATGGGAGGCGCAGTTAAAGGCGCCAATATATATGGGGAGTTATTAACTCAACATTTAGGCGGACCACAAGATACCGGCCGAGGGCGATTAATACCAAGTGTTGCAAATGAGCAATATTTTGCCACACTAGCTAAGTGGTTTGGTGTTCCTGCATCAGAATTAGGTGATATATTTCCAAACTTAAGATACTTTAATCAGTCGACATTAGATTTTATGGTTTAATTCGTTATTAATTAACCCAAATTCCATCGCAAACAGTATAAAACTGTTTGCGAATAAAAAATTCATGTAATGGAGTAAATTAATGAAAGTTTTAGTAAGTTTGGTGAGTTTAATCGCCTTTTTAATGGTTGTATTGCCCGGGCCATTATATAAATTTGGCGTTGTTGAATTAGGCACTGCGTTTGCTGGATTTAGGTTTGGTGTTTACGTGGGGGGAGCTGCGCTTGTATTACTTTTAGTGCAGGTCATATTTATGCGTAAAACAGCCACTGTAAGTAGTACTATAGTGGCCGTTGTATTTGCGGGTATTGCTATTTTTATGCCACTTAATATGATGGATAAAGCGAAAAGTGTGCCGCCAATTCATGATATTTCGACAGATGTAGTTAATCCACCAAAGTTTGTAGCTATTGCACCACTGCGTGCCGATGCGCCAAACCCAGTGGCTTATGCCGGGGCAGAAACGGCTGCGCAACAGCTTAAAGCTTACCCAGAACTGACTACCCTTAATTATGCTTACCCAAAAAGTGAGCTAGTAGTGGCTACAGTGCAAGCGATTAAAAATTTGGGTTGGGAGTTAGTTAATAGCGATGCTAGCCAAGGGATTGTTGAAGCAACCGAGACTACCACCTGGTTTGGTTTTAAAGACGATATAGTGGTGCGTATTAAAGATGAAGGCTCTCAGCGTTTTGTTGATATTCGTAGTAAGTCGCGTATTGGTCGCAGTGATTTAGGTAAAAATGCAGAGCGTATTCATACATTTGTAGATGAATTAAACGCGGTACTGGCAAAATAATTAGGGCAAACCTAAATGTTAAGTTACTAACAATTAAGTTACCAACAATCAAATGGAACCCAAGCGTACGGCTTGGGTTTTTTATCATCAGTTAGTGTTCACAGCTAAGCAAGTATACTTATTTGGTATTTATATTTTTAACATACTATGGAGTTATTATGAAAACAGTAGGATATGCAGCAAAAAGCCAAGGTTCAGAACTCACCGAGTTTTCTTTTGAGCGCCGCGATTTACGAAATAACGATGTAGAAATTGAAATATTATACTGTGGAGTTTGTCATTCAGACTTGCACGCGGTACGTAATGATTGGGGCGGTAGTCGCTACCCGTTAGTACCCGGACACGAAATTGTTGGTAAGGTTATGTCGGTAGGTAGCGACGTTACAAAATATAAGCAAGGCGATACGGTTGCTGTTGGCTGTATGGTCGACTCATGTAAAAGTTGCGATCAGTGCGATAATAACGAAGAGCAGTTTTGCCGTGAAGGCATGGTAGGCACATACGCAGGAACAGATCGTGTTAACGGCGATATGACCCAAGGTGGGTATGCTAAACATGTTGTAGTGCGTGAAGAGTTCGTACTCTCAGTACCTAAAAACTTAGAGCTGTCGCGTGTTGCACCGCTGTTGTGTGCAGGCATTACTACCTACTCGCCATTACATAAGTGGGGCGTTAAAAAAGGCAGTCGTGTTGCTGTAGTTGGTTTAGGTGGTCTTGGCCATATGGCGGTTAAAAACGCTGTCGCTATGGGCGCAAGCGTTACGGTAGTTGGCCGTAGTGAGTCTAAAAAAGACGATGCGGTTAAACTAGGTGCCCAGCATTATTTAGTGTCGTCAAACGATGATGCAATGAAAAGTGCGCAGTCAGCCTTCGACGTTATTATTGATACCGTACCGGTAAAGCACGATTTATCTATTTACACACCACTGCTAGATATTGATGGTACGCTGGTTATTGTTGGTCAGGTTGGCCCGGTTGATGAGCTAAGCACAGTGCCATTATTAATGGGGCGTCGCCGTATTGCAGGCTCACTTATTGGTGGTATTGCACAAACGCAGCAAATGCTTGATTTTTGTGGCGAGCATAATGTATTACCCGAATGTGAAATGATCAATATTGATGAAATAAATACAGCTTATGAGCGAATGGAAAAGTCTGACGTTCGTTATCGTTTTGTTATTGATATGGCATCGTTAAGTGTTTAATTACACTTAGTAATTAAAAATAAAAAGAGCCGCAAATTAGCGGCTCTTTTTAGTTAACTATTAAGCCTCTTTTGCTACAAACGATTTATTGCTCATTTGTAAGTAGCTAAGTAACCACATAATAAACCCACCAACAAAAAGAGCAGCGGCAACATAGCCTGTTTGATTTGGCGCGGCACCTTGCGCAATTGCAATGCCTCCAACCCAAGGGCCAATTGCATTAGCAACATTAAAAGCACACTGTACTAACGCGCCTATCATGGCATGCCCATTAGGAGACACATCCATTAGTAAGGTTTGTACTAGCGTTGCTAAACCTAAACTGCAGCCAATAAAAAATATAACCCCATAAAGCAGCCAAATGTTATAGCTTGCGGTTACATAAGCAAAGGCAAATACAATAGTGCAAACCAGTACTAAGCCAGTTGTTTTAATTGCAGATTTATCTGCCGCTTTACCTAATACATAATTGCCTAATGTTGAGCCAATACCAAACATCACCATAGCAATCGAAATGGTGTAGGGCGCTGTTTCGGTTACTTCTAAAATAGTATCGGCAACATAGGTATAAATACAAAATACCCCACCAAAACCAATAATTACAATCCCCAAAATAGACCAAACCAGCTTGTTTTTTAATACTCCAAACTCATTAAGTAAATTAGATGGTTTAGTGTTTTCAATATTTGGCACAACTTTATATACAAAAATAAAAGCAATAAAAGCTAAAACACCTGCACCGGCTAAGCAGTAACGCCAGCTTAAGTTTTGCCCTACTAAAGTTACCACAGGTACGCCAACAATGGTGGCAATGGTCAAACCCATAAAAACTTTCGACATAAAGCTTGCACGCTTACCTGCAGGGGCAATTTCAGAGGCTAATAAAATAGCTGCACCAAAATAAGCACCATGGGGCAAGCCACTTAAAAAGCGAAACAATACCAATTGCTCAAGTGACGTTGCAAAAGCGCTTAAGCTATTAGAAATACACATTAAGCTTAAAAATATAAGCAACGCTTTGCGTTTTCTCATGTTTGCAGTAGTTAACATTAAAATGGGCGCACCAACAACAACACCTAAAGCATAAGCGCTTATAGCGTAGCCACTTTGCGAAGGCGTTGAGCCAAAAGTTTCACTGATCAGTGGCAGCATAGGCATCATCGAAAATTCAGATAACCCTAAAATAAAAGTACCGAGCGCAAGCACGATTAATATAGCTGTTCGGTTAAGTTGATTAGATGGCGGCGCTACATCTGCGGTCATATATGAGCCCTTAAGGTTTAATTTTAAAAATGTAAATGCATAATAAATTCTGAATAGAAAATATAATGTGTATGCTTAAATTTTGATGTGAGAGGGTAATTTGTGAGGGCGCCATTCTAAGTTAAAAAAAGTACAGAGTCATGCATAAACAAGAGCGTATTAGTCTTTTAGGATTAAATTTTTATCAAGAAACCATTTTATCGCAGTGTAAGGTTTGTAATTTTGTGAGTTATAACTGCTCCTGCATTATTTTACTGGCTACATATGCAAAGCTGCTGCGCTTTTGGTTATACATAGTTGTCGCTTATTTATAGGAGTGATATACATAACCCCTACCTTACCTGAGATACAAATGAGCTGTTTAAAATTCAATCTCGACAGACAAGTGCGGCCTAGTTGTTTTTGGTTGGTTTTTAATATTTTAACTAGAAAAAAGCATTGATTAGTGTGTGTAAAATAAAAAAACGCTCATAAATTGTGTTTCTATCTCATTAATATTGTTAATATTAATGCTGATTTATTCTTTGAGATTTTACATGTTTGGCATTTCTAAAATGAACGCAAAAATTGAAGAAATGGAGCTTCAATTAATTCAAAAACAGTCTGTTTTATCGGCAATTAATGAGCATGTTGCTTATATAGAATTTACACCTGAAGGAATAATATTAGACGTGAATCAGTTGTTTTTAACAACGATTGGGTACAGAAAAGAGCAAATAATTGGTAAGCATCATAGTATGTTTTGCGAGAGCGATTATGCAAGCTCAACTGAATATAGCCGATTTTGGCAAGAATTAAAGGCGGGTAATTCTAAAGCAGGCGCTTTTTTAAGGTACAAAGCTAATGGTGATAAGCTTTGGCTTGAGGCAACCTATTTTCCAGTAAAGAATAACGGTGTTGTAACCAAGGTTATTAAAATAGCCTCAGATATTACCACTAGCTATATACAAAGAGAGTCGCAAGAAGCTATTGCCAGTGCACTAGATAAAGCGTTAGCTACCATCGAATTTACTCCCGAAGGTAATATTTTAAATGCAAATCAAAACTTTTTAGCAACAATAGGCTATAGCTTAAACCGCATAATAGGTAAACATCATAAGATGTTTTGTACTGAAGCATTTTATGAGGAAAACCCTCACTTTTGGGGTGAGTTAGCACAAGGGCAGTTTAAGTCAGGAAAGTTTAAGCGTATTAGTGCTGATGGTTCAGAAATTTGGCTAGAAGCAACCTACAATCCAATTTTAGATAACAAAGGCAGAGTAACTAAAATAGTTAAATTTGCGTCAAACATTACAGCTCGAGTTAAAAATAATAGTGCGGTAACGCAAGCTGCTGCGATAGCCTATGAGTCGGCAGTTGCTACAGTGCAAACAGCTAAAAAAGGCTCTGAGATATTACAAAAATCTGTTGTGAATTCCGACGAAATCGTAAGCCAAGTACTTAAATCGGTAGATTTAATAAAAAATCTTAATGAGCAGTCAGCTGTAATAGGTGCCATTGTTTCTACAATTAATAGCATTGCTGATCAAACCAATTTACTAGCACTTAATGCGGCAATAGAAGCGGCGCGTGCAGGTGAATACGGGCGAGGTTTTGCTGTAGTGGCTGATGAAGTAAGGCAACTTGCAGCAAGCACTAGTAGATCAACTAATGAAATAGCAACGGTTGTTAAAAACAATCAAGAGTTAACTAACAATATATCAAAACAAATAACATCAGTTTCAGATTCATCAGAACAAGGAAGAGAGCTTATTATGAGTGTGTCCGAGGTTATTAAAGAGATTGGCTTTGGGGCAGATATTGTTTCTCAAACGGTATCTAAATTGAATGTTTAGTTAATCAATTACATAATTTTTACGTTTAAAGCCGCCTCTTAAGTGCTCAAACACGCTTAATAACATTCTAAATTGATAAAGTGCGACAATATGTCGCGCTTTTGTTTTTACAGCTCATTATATAATTACGCCAATTATTACAGTGGCATAAATTAACAATGGTTTATCAAAGTAAAACTCAAAAAATATACCTACTTACCCCTGTTGCACTTTTTATTAGTAGTGTGCTATCTCCTTTAGTATTTGCCGACGATACATCTTTAGAAGTGATTGAAGTACATGGGCATGCTCAAAATAAACATTTAGTACTTGGCTCTACAGAGTCGCTATTAAGTGATTTAGGTGTCGATTTTTCAGCAGCTGGTGGCGTATCTAATTTACCTATTTTAAATGGTTTAATGGGCGACAGAGTAAAAGTATTAGTTGATGGCGCAGAAATAACGGCGGCATGCGCTAATCAAATGAATCCGCCGTTGTCTTACATTTCGGCGAACCAAGTTACGTCTTATCATGTGGTTGCCGGTGTATCACCGGTAAGTGCAGGTGGCGATAATATAGCAGGTGTAATAAGTGTTAACTCTATTGCACCGCAATACACTCAAAATAGCGATTTAGCATGGCATTCTGGTTATGTATCGGCAAAGTACAGCACTGCTGACAATGGTCGTAATTTTGGAGTAGGTGCACGTTTAGCAAGTAATACACTTAGCGTTAATTATCAGGGCTCGTTTAGTGATGCAAACAGCTATGAAGACGGTAACGGCGATGTAGTGCTTGATACGTTGTATCGCGCCCAAAATCACAGTTTAACCGCAGCTATACGCGACGATAAACAGCAGGTTGTAGTTAAGCTTAGTCATCAAAAAATTCCGTATCAAGGCTTTGCTAATCAGTATATGGATATGAGAGATAACACCAGTTACGGGGTTACAGCGCAATACAAACGAGCATTTGCGAGCAGCGAGTTTACAGGACAAGTAAATTGGCATAGCGTAAAACACGATATGGGATTTTTTAGCGCAGAAAAAATCGGCATGATGCCAATGAAAACCGACGCAGAAGATATAAGCAGCCAGTTAAAATGGCGTATAAATTTAGATAACGATAGCAGCATATTGCTAGCTCAAGAATATTACCATTATAGTATTGATGATTGGTGGCCAAGTATTACAGGCTCGGCCATGATGGGGCCAAACGACTATAAAAATATTAATAATGGAAAGCGTGAACGCATTGCACTTGTTGCAGAATATGAAAGCCAAAATAGTAAAAAACTATGGTTAAACACGGGTGTGCGTATTGAAAATATAAATACCCAAGTAAGTGAAGTACAGGCATATAACACAGGTATGCACATGGGCGGTATGCATATAGGGCCAAGTGACGCTATGGCAGCAAATACGTTTAATGCAGGGAGTAGAAATAAAACCGATACTGTAGTTGATGCAAACGTATTAATTAATTACCAAATAACTAACGTTGATGAACTGCAACTTGGTATTGCTCGTAAAAATCGCGCGCCAAACTTATACGAGCGATACAGTTGGGGGGTTAGCAATATGGCAACCACCATGATTGGCTGGTACGGCGATGGTAATGGTTATATTGGCACCCCAGATCTTGGCGTTGAAATCGCACATACAATGAGTGCTACTTATACTAAATTGGCAAAAGACGACAGCTGGCGTTTAAGCACTAATATTTGGTATACCGATGTGAGTGATTATATTGATGCTGACATAGTAAGGAACTTTAATAGTTCAGGCATTGACGGTAATAGTCGCAATATTTTGCAGTTTACTAATGTAGACGCCATTTTATATGGCGCTAAAGTAGATTTAAGTGCCAGTATTTATCAATCTGAACAGTTAGGTCAGTGGCAGTTAAAAGCAAATATAACTAACACCCGTGGCAAACGCGACGGTAACTCTAGCACTCAGCCGCTTTATCAAATTAAACCATTGCAAACCCAGCTTGGTATTAGCCAGCAAGTTGGTAATGTTGAAAACTCACTTTTATGGCAATGGGTCGATACTAAAACGAGAGTAGATAACAACCGCTTTGAAAACCAAACCGATAGCTATCATTTAGTTAATTTAAGTTCTAAAACAGTGTGGGATGCATTTACGCTAAGTGTTGAGGTAACAAATTTATTTGATCAGTATTACCAACTACCATTAGGTGGGGTTAGCATTGCTGGGTTTAAACAAGATAACGCAACCGGCTTTACACAATTAGCAGGACAAGGAAGATCATTAAATTTAGCATTAAGCTACGCGTTTTAAGGTTGAAACGGTAAATAGAAAGGCTATATAAATTTACTATGGCTTTTAAATTAATAGTTACCACTGTGGTAGTAGGTTATTGAGCGATACGCTACTTTTACCACAATAGATCCGTAAAAACTTAAAGCAATAAGCGCCTAAAAGCGCTTATTGTTGCTCAGCTTCAGGTTCAGCGGTTTGCTCAGTTGTTTGTTCTACTTTTTCGTCAGTAAGTTTTTCAAGTTTTTCGCGCTCAGCTTTTGATACATAACCTGGCTTTTTGCTTTTATGTAATTTGGCATTGGTGCGCTTGTCTTTCTTTTGAAATTTAGTAACGATTTTTTTGCGACGGTTCATGTTTAATACTCATAATTTTAAGGCGCGCATTATATAGCACCAAGTATAAAAGCAACTATATAAATATTTAACTAATTGCACTGGTTGTTATGTGATTTTACCGCAAAGCGCTGTTTGTGTGAGATGCACAAGGTTATAATTATGTTTCTTAGTGATTAATTAAATGGGAATTGTTTTGAAAAAGTTAGCGTTAGCCAGTGTTGCATTATTTGCGTTTAGTGCCCAAGCACAGTTAAATAAAAATATTGATAGTGTTGCCAATTATGCCGTAAATACCTACCAAAGCGCCCAGGTACATACACTAACCAATTTAGTATCATTTCCTACTGTGAATAAAAGCGATATTAGCGCACCACAAAATCCCGACTTTATTGGTTTTAAAGCCTTACTCAAAATGAAAGCGGCCGAGCTGGGTTTAGATTATCAGGATTTAGGCTACACAGTATTAATTGGACTTGGGGAACAAAGCGATAAAGTAACCGTAGTAACACACGGCGACGTGCAACCAGCTAATGCGAGTAAGTGGCAGCAAAGCCCATTTATTATTGATACAACATCAGAGCCTGGGCGCTTAATTGGCCGCGGTACCGAAGACGATAAAGGCGCAATAGCGACAGCGCTTTACGCCATGAAAGCCATTAAAGATAAAGGCATAACGCTTAATAACCGTATTGAGTTAATGATTTACCTTGCTGAGGAGTCTGATTGGGGCCCGCTTACTGAGTTTATGAAAACCTATGAGCAGCCAAAGTACGCAGTAACAATTGATGCGTCATACCCGGTAGTGGTGGCTGAAAAAGGTTGGAGTTTAATTGCGCCAACGTTCAATGCTACCTCGGCAAAAACAGGCGTTTATGTTAGTGATGTTGCAGGTGGTGCATTTGTAAGCCAAATACCAGAAGACGCCAGCCTAGTACTGCATAATGCCGATGCTAAGTTACTTACTCAATTAAAAGCCAAAGCCAGTACGCTTAAGCAAGTAGAGTTTAACTTTGCTCAGCAAAGCGATACTGCTGTCGCAATTAGTGTAAAAGGCGTATCGGCGCATTCATCAGAGCCAGAGTCGGGTGTTAACGCAATTGCTTATTTAGCCGAAATATTTAAAGGTCTAGTGCTTGAAAATAATAGCGATGGGCAGTTAATTAACTTTGTAAATCAGCTAATTGGTTTAGATATTCATGGCAAACAGTTTGGCGATATTGCCTATAAACATGATTTTATGGGGCCAATGACAGTGGCACCTACTGTGATTGAACGAGAGGGAAATGCCCTAACGCTTAGTGTAAATGCGCGCCGCCCTATGGGCAAAGAAGAGTTGGTGTTAAAGCAACAAATAGACAGTGCACTAGCAAAATGGCAAGCTACTAACGATGTAACATTAAGTGATGTTAAAACCATTATTGGTACGCCTATGCTACTTGATGGCGCGCCGCATGCGCAAAAGTTACTTGATATTTTTAAGCACTTTACGGGTGATCAACAAGCGGGTTTTGTCTCTATTGGCGGCGGTACTAACGCTAAGTTATTTGATAATGCGGTATCGTTTGGCCCATCAATGCCAGGTAAGCGTTACACCGGGCACTCTGAGCATGAGTTTATTACCCTTGAGCAGCTTAAACTTAACTTGCGCATGTACACAGCGATGATGATAGAGCTAGGTAATATGTAACTTTACTCTCTCCTTAGTATAAAAGGAGCATAAAAATACCGGCTAAATATAAATATTAGCCGGTATTTAAGCTTGGCAATTTAAGTTAGCAAAGTTTACATCTGGTAAGCTTTCAAATCCCGGTTTAGCAAACAAATACCCCTGCATAAGCTCAATACCCGCATTTTTAAGCCATGTATATTCTTCTAATGTTTCAATGCCTTCGGCCAATGTTATAACTCCCAGATCGCGAAACATATTTAAGCAATGAGTCACAATTGTTTGGCGTTTTGCATCTTTATCTATATCGCGTATAAGTGCCATATCAAGCTTAATAATATCGGTTTGAAAATCGGCTAATAAATTTAAGCCAGAATAACCCGATCCAAAATCATCAGTGGCTGTTTTAAACCCAAGAGACTGATAATAGTTAACAACGCGTTTTACATGGGCGGTATCTTCAATTTTTTCAACTTCGGTAAATTCAAATAAAATATTTTTTGTTGGGAAGTTATACTTTTCAGCGGCTTCTAATGTAGTGCGAATACAACGCTCAGGTTTATAAATAGCATTAGGAAGAAAGTTTATACTTAAAATGGAGTCTATTTTTAATTTTGCCGCTAATGCAATGGCTTTTATACGGCACAGTTGATCAAACGTATAGCGATTATCGACTGTAATTTTAGAAATAATAGAATAAGCCGACTCATTATTTAGCCCTCTAACTAATGCTTCATAACCGTAAATACTTTGGGTTTTACAGTTAATAATAGGTTGAAAAGCCATGGTAAAATCAAATCCGAGCTCATCTAAATCTGCGCAATTACTACATGAGACTTTTTCACAATTTATTGCTTTATCATCCATTATTATAGTCCTTTCAATTTAGAGGGGGTAATTACTGTGTTATGCTTTTATCTGTAGAAGAGCTGGTGGAGCAAGTGTAATAAAAATTGCTATATACGAAGGTTATTCGAAAACAGCTTTAATAAAAAGTAACAAATTTACTCAGTATTAGAAAGATCATTTTTATTTAAGTAAATCTACCTTGTATCAATTATAACTCCGCAAAACATAATAAAAGTACGAAAAGGTATTTACTACTTTAGTGAGTTAATTGTTTAATTAATCAAAAGGTTAATTAATAAGGTGATTAACTAGGAAGTAGACCAAGCATAATGCTTGGCCTATTGGTGTAATTATTTATGTAATTACTAGCAAGCTAGGTTAAGGGCTTTAAAGTAAGTTTGCTGTGAGTGATATTTCAGCATTCATTAGTTTAGAAATAGGGCAGCCTTTTTTGGTTTGATCGCATAAAGCTTGAAACTGCTCGTTTGCAATATCAGCAATTTTAGCATTAACTTCAAGCGCAATGTGGGTAACAGCAAAACCATCGTCTACTTCATCTAAGCTAACTACCGCTTTGGTATCAATGTTGTCGGCGGTAAACCCTGCTTCACCTAATGCTAGCGATAATGCCATACTAAAGCATGCACTGTGCGCCGCAGCTACTAATTCTTCAGGGTTTGAGCCGGGTTTATCTTCAAAGCGGGTATTAAATCCGTAGGGTTGATTATTAAGCGCGCCACTTTGCGTAGAAATACTCCCTTTACCTGTTTTAATATCACCAGACCATTTTGAGTTTGCAGATTTTTTAATTGTCATCATCTTCTCCTTATTGCATTGGCGGTAAGCTTTTCATACTAGGTGAGTGTTATTTGCAAAAATAATCACAAAATAGCTAAAAAGCGTTGTATTTATAAGGTTAGTGCAAGATGAGCGCCAGCTATTATTGCTTATTGCACTTACAGCGCTTTGAGCAGTAAATAACATTGTCCCAGTCGCGTTGCCATTTTTTACGCCACGTAAAATGTTTATTGCAAATGGGGCATGTTTTTTGAGGTAAGCTTTGCTTTTTATGAGCCATCGTTAGTGGTTTTATTTTTTACTTGGCTTGTTTTTGCTGTAATTGCTACGTGCCTTCTAAGAATACTTCCTATGGCGCGTTTAACATCTGCTCGCTCGCGGTATTGCCATAAACGTTCGCGCGCTGCTTTTGAGGCTGCTGTTAAATCAAGCATGGGCTCGGGGTAATCTTCCCCTAGCTTAAAATCGTTAAATAGCGCTTCCATAGGAGTTTGTTGCCAAGGCTGGTGTAAATATTCAATAGGGAGTTTTTCAAGTTCGGGGCACCACTTTTTAATAAACGCGCCTGTTGGGTCTTGATCTTCCGACTGCTTTATTGGGTTGTAATGCCTAATGGTATTAATGCCAGTTACTGAGGCTTGCATTTGAATTTGCAGGTAGTGAATTCCTGGTTCAAAATCTAAAAAGTAATTAGCAAGAGGAAAGCTTGCTTGCTGCCAGCTTATATTTAAATGATGTGTTACAAAGCTTACAAGCATGGCGCGCATTCTAAAGTTTATATAACCTGTGGCTTTTAAACAGCGCATGCAAGCGTCAATAATTGGAATACCTGTTTGACCTTGCGCCCAGCGTTCAATATCGCTTTTTACATGTTCGTCATCACGATACGGAAATACGTGATAACCCGGATTAAGTGCTAAAAACTCCATAGAGCATTCGCTTTCAAACTTTTGCATAAAGTGGCAGTGCCAATGCAAGCGCGATACAAACGCAGCAAGTGGGCGCTTCCAGCCTTTTTTATCAGGATGTTTTGAATGATATTTGTCAAAGGCCATTTGGTACACTTGCCTAAGGCTAATGTTCCCCCAGGCTAAATACGGCGAGAGCCGAGAGCAATGTACTTGGCTCAAACTTGGGCTTGATATTCCTTTTTGATAACCTTTACCGCGCTCGGCAAAAAAGCTCTGTAATACAGTGCGTGCTTGCAGCGGGCCGCCTTGTTGAAAACTGTCGTGATTTTGGGTGTAAGCGCTTGGCAGCTCAGGTGCTTGGTAATTATTGAGGGTAATTGTTTTTATACTTTTCCAATTAGGAACCGCGATAGGTGCTTGCATTGTTTGCTGCCAGCGCTCGTTCCAATTATTACGATTTTTTTTGCCGCGAATTACTGCGCCTGTTTGCGACTCCTGCCAATTAATGCGGTTATGTTGGCACCACACTTTAATGGCTTTATCGCGCTCAAAGGTATTGTTTAAACCTATTTCTTGATGGCTAAAAATATTAACTATTTCAAACTGCGTCTTTAACGATTCAAGTAAGTCACCCATGTTTAAATTAAATATATAAACGCAGGCATTAAAGCGTGTTAGTTGATTATTTAACTCAACTATTGATTGATATACAAAGCGCCAATGCCGCTCATTGTAGTGTGCATCTTCAAGCATTAATGGCTCAAAGTTATAAAGTAGTAGGGTAGGTAAGCCGTTACTAAATGCATTTTTTAATGGTTGATGATCGCTAAGACGTAAATCGCGTTTAAACCACACTATGTTTATTTTCATATAATTTGTTTATTGCTTTAAATGGAGATAAAAATTAGTTTGTTATTTAGCTAAGTCAGCCAAGCCTATACGTAACTACTTTGAATTAAGATTTAGTTTTAATGTATTAAAGGGAAAAGTATGTTTTTAGATCTAACCGAAAACACCAGTCAAAATGTTTACTCCTACTTAGTAGGCGCAATAAGCCCTAGACCAATTGCATGGATAAGCACATTAAATAGTGAAGGTATTGCGAATATTGCGCCTTATTCATTTTTTACTGTGGCTAGCTGCAAACCACCTGTTTTAAGCGTTACGCAAGTAAACCCAAGTGATAAAACGAATAAAGATACGCTCAGTAATTTAATGGCAACTAAAGAATGTGTGGTTAATATAGTTAGCCAAGAGCTAGTTGAAAAAATGAATCAAAGTTGTGCAAATTATCCTAGTGATATAAGTGAATTTGATGCAGCTAACATCGCCCAAGCTCCAAGTCTGTTAGTTAACGCGCCAAGTGTTGCCGGTTCAAAAGTACGGTTTGAATGTAAGTTACGCGAGGTTATTAGCATTTCCAATGAGCCTGGCGGCGGAAAAATGATGTTATTGGATGTAGTGGGTATTTGTATAAACGATAGCGTGATGAGTAATGGCTATATTGACCCTGAATTATTAAATGCAGTGGGCAAAATGGGCGGCGATTACTTTAGTACAACCAAAGATAAATTTGTGCTCAAAAGGCCACAATTGTAATTTTAATGTAGATTCTTCCTTAGTTTGTGCACATTGTTTGCACTTTTACTTGTTAACTTTGTTTTATTAAACGTTAATGTAAAGGTTCAAACATTGAAAACGCACTCTAAAACAAAAACCTCGAATGTAGCTAAGTTATTCGCATTAAGTGCACTTTGCATCGCTTTAAGCGCATGTAATAGCGATTCAACAAGTGCAACTATTGAAGGCGAAATAGTCAGTAATGCAGCTCCAACAGTTAATGCGGGTATTGATCAAATAGTTAATGCGGGTGATACCGTTTATTTAAACGCTACGGTTGAAGATGATGGTGAAGTATCGGTTAGCTGGTCGCAAACATCGGGCACAACCGTTAGTTTATCTTTAAGTACTGCAACGTCAACAGAGTTTGTAGCACCTGAGGTATTAACCGACGAAGCACTGATATTTGAACTCAGTGCAGATGATGGCACTAATGATGTTGTTATAGATAGTGTAACAATTACTGTGCGTGCATCATCAGATTATACTAGCAATACCAATACCAGTGCAAAGCTTGCTAGTTGGCTAATTAACAAGGATACAACTTCTACTTATATACAAAATAATGGTGCAGTGGTTGAAGATGTGCAATCAGTTGAAGTTGTTAGCGTTGCACAAGATGATGCTGACGTTGAATACATGTACGTGCAAACCACAGATATTCCAAAATATGACGTAACGCTTACACAAGAGTAAGTAGACGCGCTAAATAACCGCCCACGTGTAGCCACCGATTTTTATAACGGTGTAACCTCAGCAGCAGTAGGGCAAACAATCTCTTTTGGTGAAGACATAGGTTATAACAGCAGCACTGAAAATTGTAATGATACAGGCGGTGCAGGCTATTGGCCTCCAGGACCTGGTTGTCCGACTGAACAAGCTGTAGAAGCGTACTTTCCAATAACACCCACCGATTTACCTGACACCGAAACCTGTGAAACTGGCCTAGGTACAGTTGGTTTAATGGTTAATGGCACCAGCATATTTAATTGGGGCGATGGTATGAGCTACGGTAATAATGTTTGGTATACGTTAGCGCCAATTGCCGAACAATACGATGTGGATGTATGTGGCGGACACGCTGCTAACGGAGAATATCATCATCATTTTTACACGAGCTGCTTAGCTGATTTACTTGAAGATGATGGCGATGCGCATTCACCAATTTATGGTTTTGCAGCTGATGGCTACCCACTTTATGGCCCTTATGAAAGTAACGGGCAACTTGCATTAAGCGGTTGGGAAATGCGCGATTATGGTGCATCAACAAGCGAGGGCGGTTGTGGTACGCAAGGTGAGCGAAGCTGTACTTTAGTCAATCAATACGATATTAGCCAAGGTACACAAATAAGCGATACAGGCCCAGCTATTGGCGCAGAAGTAACAACACTTTCAGGTAATACATTAAATGCCGACGACGGTTATTATTTTGAAGATTATTACTACGCCCAAAAAACAGTAGCAGGTGCACAACTTGATGAGCATAACGGCCACGATACCAACGATGATAAAGGTTATCACTACCACATAACACTTTCGTTAGACAGCGATGGTAAATTACAGCCTTCGTTCCCTTATCAAATTGGGCCACGTTTTAAAGGTCAATTAGCTGATAATTCAATTGGTCGCTGTGATACGGGCGAAACAATGGGTCCACCACCAAGAAGGTAAGGAGTAACTATGCGTTATTTTAAATACGCATTGATCCTAACTACTGCTGTGCTATTGAGCTTTAAGCTCTTTGCGCAGCAGGAAATGATGGATCATAGCCATATGCCTATTGCAGTACCAAACGCTGCACCCACACCGGCACTGAGCCTTAAGTTATTAAAAGATAGTATGTCGGGTTATAACTTAATTTTAGATACACAGCGTTATGATTTGTCTGTGCCGCCAGAGGGCACGATGAACATGCAACAAATGATGGTTGCGACAACAAACCAAGACACCGGTTTTTTACAAGGTCATGCTCATTTATACATTAATGGGGTTAAAATACAGCGAATTTACGGACAAGCGTTGCATTTACCTGCTAACTTATTTAAAACGGGTATAAATACCGTATCGGTTACTTTAAATAATCATGGTCATATGTATTGGACCGCTCAAGGTAAAAAAATAGTTGCTACGCTGTATGTTAACGACCAAACCAAAGAGTTTATAACATACCGATTTGAAAGCTTTCCTAGCAAGGTTAAAAATACGCATTAATGAAAATTCATAATAAACTTTTTTTAATACTATTTAGTTTTACCTTTAGTGTTATTGCAGGGATGGTAATACTTATACAGTGGAGTATAGGGCAAGGCGTTATTGATTTTGTTAATGCAAAAGAGATAAAAGCATTAGAACCACTTACGCTACAACTTGCAAAGCAGTATCAAAAAACGCCCTCGTGGGAGTTAGTTATTGGCGGCGACAAAAACTTTAGAATGCTTATAGAATCGCAACTAGAAAACAGCCAGTTTTTATCTAAGTTACCAAAAAGCCCTGATCCAAGAGGGCGAATGATGCGCCGGCCACCACCATCCGAGCATATTGTTTTAGGCGCGCGCCGACCACCTCCTGAAAATATTGCTCATTATGCTTTGCTTGACGAAAATAAACAGCGAATAGTGGGCAGGTATTTAAGTAATTTAAACTATATGACTACAGCCATTACAGTGAATAATAAAGCGGTTGGTTATTTAGCTGTATCCAAAAGAGATAGCTTAGTTGATGGCTACGAACTTGATTTTTTACAGCAGCAAACAAACTACTTATGGTTTATTGCTTTAGCGGCGGTACTGCTTACATTACTGGTTACCTTTTTATTATCTCGGCATTTAGTTAGCCCAGTAAAACAAATAGCTAACGGTATGCACCGCTTAACGCAAGGCAATTACGAGACTAAGCTGACCCTAGATCGAAAAGACGAACTAGGGCAGTTAAGCGAGGATTTTAATACGCTTGCATTTACGCTGCCAAAGACGAGCAAGTACGTAAACGCTGGCTTGCCAATATTTCTCATGAGCTTAGAACGCCAATGAGCATTTTGCTTGGTGAGCTTGAAGCTATGCTACTTGGCATACGCGAGCCAAATGCAAAAAATATAAACTCGGCCAACGACGAAGCCCTGCATTTAAAGCGCTTAATAGACGATTTGCATATGCTCAATAGCGCAGAGTTAGGGGGCATGCATTACACTATGCAAGCTACTGATATGGCATTGTTATTAAATACTATTGAGCAAAAATATCAGGTTATACTTGAGCAACATAATATAAAGCTTTACCTATTAAATGCTGCAAAAAATATAACCGTTCAAGCAGATAAAACACGCCTTTTACAGTTATTCGATAATATTTTAATGAACGCAGTGCATTACGCACAATGCTCTACTATTTCATTAACGGCGAGTAATATAAGTATTAAAGGGCAAATGTATTTACAGCTTATTATTGAAGATAATGGCGTGGGGGTTGAGCCATCGCATTTATCGCACTTATTTGAGTATTTATACCGAGTAGATAGTTCGCGAAATCGCCAAGAGGGCGGTTCGGGTTTGGGGTTATCTATTTGTCAGCACATAGTTAAAGGTCATAAAGGCGAGATTAAAGCTGAAAAATCTAGTTTAGGCGGTCTTGCTATCATTATTAAATTACCCTTATTTAAAGCTTAGAGGACACTATGCAAGAGCAAATACTGATTGTAGAAGATGAGGTTAAGCTGGCTAACTTAATAAGCGATTTTTTAACAAGCCATCATTACATAACGCATCAAATACATCATGGTAATGAAGTACTACCTTGGCTTGAAATTAACAAGCCTAGTGTGATTTTGCTCGACATAATGCTACCTGGTCAAAGCGGAATTGAATTGTGTAAAGCAATTAGGCAGTTCTCTAATGTGCCTATCATTATGGTGTCGGCAAAGGTAGAGGAGATTGACCGATTACTTGGGCTTGAATTAGGAGCCGATGATTATATTTGTAAGCCTTTTAGTTATGCGGAGCTGGTGGCGCGTGTTAAAGCTATTTTAAGGCGCTTGAATAACGTTGAGCCAAAACCAATGTTATGCAACTTGATGAAAGCACCTACAGTGTAAAATACAAAGCAGCAAGTATTGAGCTTACCAATGTTGAGTTTCAGTTATTTAAGCCCTTGTTTAACAACCCTAACCGTATTTATTCGCGCGATAGCTTAATGGATACTATGTACGCCGATCAACGTATTGTGAGCCAGCGTACTATTGATAGTCATATAAAAAAATTGCGTAAAAAGCTGGAGGAATTAACCAAAACCGACAGCGTTATTCAATCGGTTTATGGTGTTGGTTATCGCTTTGTAAATCCACAGCAGTGTAATTAACAACAAAATGTTTGATTAATTAGCATAATACGATGCGTTAACGTAAGTAATTAATAGCCACTTTAGCTATTTACTCGCATTAGCATTTCGCTATCATTTTAAATTTATGCATTAGCGATATACATTATTTTAACTTCCTCATTATTTGCACATTATTTGCATTTTTACAGCGTAATCTTTTGTTATTAATTAAACAAAAGGTTACGAGCATGAAACACTTATCATCACTTACAATTATTACACTATTGTCGGTTGCTTTTTCAGTAAATGTTGCAGCAAGAGGCAGCGATAGCAAACCACCTAAACCTGATTTTTCAAGCATGGATACCAATGGCGATGGCGTAATTAGCAATGCAGAGTTTAGCGCTAAAAAACCACCACACGGCGAAGACGCACAAACAATTTTTGACGAAATAGATTCAGATGGTAATGGCGAAATTAGTGAGCAAGAAGTAAATGATCATAAACCACCTCGTCGTAAGCGTTGAAAGGATACTGTAATGATTAATAATATTAGCAGTAATTCTGCAAGCCTGGTGCAGCAACAAAGTAGCCAAACCGCAAAGTTAACAACAGCACAAAGTGACTTTGTAAAACAAACACTCGCTGAATTCGATGCCGAAAATTTAACGGCAGAAAACGCGCTAAGTATTCAAGCTGCACTTAAAGAGCAAGGTATAGCGCCAACAAAAGAGTTGGCTGAGCTAATGGGCGAGTTGGAGTTTGACGCTAAAAGCATAGGTGATGATGCTCGACCTGAAGGTCAGCGCCCGCCACCACCGCCTAAAAATTCAATTGAGCAAGTAAATACTAAAGATGTAGTTAGTTATTTAGATGAGTTGTTAGCGCAGTATTCAAGCCAGTTAAATGACGAAGATAAAAGTTCTATTTTATCGGCGGTTCAAGAAAAGTTTGCTTTATCACAAGGTGATTCGATACTGAGTGTTAAAGCGTAATTATAAATAAGGCAACACCTAAACTAAAAAATCAGCTATTACAGCTGATTTTTTAGTTTATCAATAACAGCAAGGTTAAAAGTCACTACTACTGTGGCGCTCTGCTAGTTGCTCTTCTTCAGGTCCCCATGTGCGGTTAACGCGACGACCACGTTTTACGCCAGGGCGTTTTGAAACCTGTTTAGCCCAACGTACAACATGAGTGTATGAGGCAACATCTAAAAATTCAGCTGCATCATAAATGTCGCCAAGCACTAAAGAGCCATACCAAGGCCAAATTGCGATATCGGCAATTGAGTACTCAGCTCCTGCCATGTATTCGTTTGCACTTAAATGGCGGTTTAGCACGTCAAGCTGGCGCTTGGTTTCCATGGTGAAACGATCAATAGGATATTGCATTTTAGTGGGTGCATAACTATAAAAGTGGCCAAAGCCACCACCTAAGTACGGCGCTGAGCCCATTTGCCAAAATAGCCAGTTACGACATTCAGTTTTAGCTTTTAAATCTTTAGGTATAAGCACATCAAACTTTTCTGCTAGGTATTGCAGTATAGAGCCCGATTCAAAAATACGCGTTGGCGGCGTGGTTGAATGATCCATTAACGCTGGAATTTTTGAATTTGGATTAATATCAACAAAGTCAGAACCAAACTGATCACCATCACCTATGCTGATTAAATATGCGTCGTATTCTGCATCGGTTAAGCCCAGCTCTAACAGCTCTTCAAACATAATAGCGGCTTTTTGACCATTTGGTGTAGCAAGCGAATAAAGCTGAAATGCGTGCTCGCCAATAGGTAAGGTTTTGTCATGAGTTGCGCCGGCAATGGGGCGATTAATGCTGGCAAATTTACCGCCACTCTCACTGTCCCATGTCCAAACTTTGGGTGGGGTGTATTGATTTTGATCACTCATAAAAATAACCTCTGTTTAAATGAAATACATATAAAAAAATATATGTATTAATAAATGTGGCCATTAAAATAAATTAAAGGCGAGTTTTTTGACTTTTAATTTTGTCGGATTTTGCTAATTTATAGCCTAAAAATAATCCGCTCAATGCTCCAAATAAGTGGCTTTCAAACGAAATATGCAAGCGCTGTGGTAGTACACCCCAAACAAATCCGCTGTAAAGTAGGGCAACGACAACAGCAATAACAATGGATTTAAATGAACGTCTAATTACGCCATAGCAAAGTATAAAACCCCACAACCCATATATAACGCCACTTAAGCCAACATGAATATTACTACGACCAAATGCCCATACTAAAAAACCACCTACTAATGCGGTAAAAATAAATACGTTATAAAAACGCTTAACGCTGTATTGGCAAATCAACCAACTTAAAACCATAAAAGGCAGCATGTTACTGGCAAAGTGCCACCAACTGCCATGTAAAAATGGCGCGCTCAGTATGCCAATTAAGCCATTAATGCTGCGCGGATAAATGCCAAAACCATTAAGATTAATGCCAGGTAAGCTATTAATTAGCTGTAACACAAAGCAAATTGTAACAATACTAAAAATAGCGAAGCGTTTGCTTGTTAGTAATGACCGTGTGGTTGGCTTGGTTGCCATATAATCGTCCTAGTTGAGCTTAATAGTTGCCAGTATAGGAATTGTATTTGCTAATGCAAAGCAATTAAAAAAGCACAGCATTAAATGCTGTGCTTTTTACTTATAAATCGTTATTAACCTAGTTTGGTTAGTAGCTTTTTAGCAGCAAGTTCTGAGCTTGCTGGGTTTTGACCGGTAATTACTAGGCCATCTTCGAGTACAAGTACACCCCAGTCATCCGTTTTTTGATAGTCGCCGCCTTTTTTAATCAGTTCGTCTTCTACTAAAAACGGCACTATGTCGGTAAGTTGTACTGCCGCTTCTTCACTGTTAGTAAAACCAGTTACTTTTTTACCAGCAACAAGTGCATTACCATCGGCATCTTTAGTATTCAAAAATACGGCACTGGCATGACAAACAGCCGCTACTGGCTTTTGCTCTTTAATAAAGCTTTCAATAAGTGCAATAGAGTCGGTGTTTTCTACTAAGTCCCATAGTGGGCCGTGGCCACCTGGGTAAAATACCGCGTCAAAATCTGTCGAATTTACTTCACTAAGCACTTTGGTATTGGCCATTAATGTTTGTGCGGCGCTGTCTGCGTCGTAGCGTTTAGTTGCATCAGTTTGAAAATCAGCAAGAGTACTTGTAGGGTCTATCGGGGGCTGGCCGCCATTTGGCGATGCAAGAGTGACTTCAACGCCTGCATCTCTAAATGCGTAATAAGGGGCTGCGAATTCTTCTACCCAAAAACCTGTTTTTTCACCTGTGTTGCCCAATTCTGCATGTGAGGTTAAAACCATAAGTATTTTTTTAGCCATTAGGATATTCCTTTTGATGATTTAAATTAGTTAACTTTGCTACCAACTACTATATGCACTAATAATGCTTTAAACAACGATGATAAATTTAACTTTATTGATTCAATAATTGATACAATAATACAGTGGATTTAGGAGATGTTATGAAAGTGTCGTTTGAGCAGTTAAAAAGTATGGTGGTGTTTGCACAAATTGTAGAGCAGGGTAGTTTAACCGCTGCGGCTAAGCATTTAGGTTTAACGCGTGCGGTGGCAAGTTACCATTTAAAAAAATTAGAAACCCAACTTGAAATTACCCTACTAAATCGCTCAACACGCACTATGGCATTAACAGAGGCGGGAGTGGCGTATTACGAGCGCTGCAGAATAATTACTGAGCAAGCCAATGCGGCAAATCAACAAATAGAAAATATAAAAAGTGAGCCTCAGGGGCTGCTCAAAATTAGTTGTCCGGTAAATGTAGGGATGCAATTAATAGTGCCTGCTATTAATAGCTTTAAACGCCAATACCCCAAAATTAACATAGACCTACAACTTAGCGATGATGTAGTTGATATTATAAAGCATGGTTTTGATTTTGCCATTCGTGGGGTGGCGCTAAGCGACTCTAATTTACAAGCAACGAAACTCACAACAATGAGTACCTGTATTTGTGGCTCGCCAGATTACTTTGCTCATTTTGGCAAACCTAAAAACCCTGTTGAGTTAGCTCAGCATCAATGGGTGGTGTATCAATTGGGCAGTAAAACGTTAACCTTTTCAAAAGAAGGTAAAAAATACGACATTACAATGCAAGGCGGTTTAAGTACCAATAACGCTGCTGCCCGTACTGCTTTTGTTGAAGCCGGGCATGGCATAGGCCGTATACCGCTGTACGATGCGTGGCCTAAAGTGCAAGCAGGGTTGCTAGAAATTATATTAGACGATTACAAAAGCAAAGATATTGAGCTTTATGGGGTGTTTCCGCCAGGCGCAGCAGGCTCTAAAAAATTGCGGCTATTTATAGATTATTTAAAAGCCTACTTTGTAAAACAACATACTGCTTTAGGCATGCTAAAAAATATTTAACATGAACGCTGGTTAAAAGATTTATTATCCAGCGTTTGGATTAATTTAATCATCTAATTTATAAAGTGCGGTTAAATAATGCCACAGCTTGTTGATACATACTTATTGCAAGCGCTGCGTCGTATCGCTCACCTTCGTCGCGCATAAAGGCATGTTGTGCGTTTACTTCTTGCCATTGGTAATTTATACCCGTATTAACGCATTGCTGATAAATTTTAGTGCGGCCTTCTTGCGGCACATGTGGATCTTGTTTACCCCATATAAAGTGAATTTCGCCTTGTACATCAGCCATACGTTCAAATGAATTATTACCTGCTTTTGCCGGTAATGTATTACTGTGAATATCGGTTGCGTATAAACAAAATGCAGCTTTAATTTCAGGGTTTAATGCGGCTCTATATGCTAAATGCCCACCAATACATACACCCATTACACCAAGCGTACCTGTGCAATAGTTTTGTTGTTTTACAAAGTCGATCATGGCTTGGGTGTCGCTATCGTGATGCTCTAAAGGTTTAGCCCATTTGTCGGCATTACCTTTGTCTTTACCTGCGTCGTCGTAAGCGAGCACAGTGCCAATAGGATTTAACTCATGAAATACTTCAGGTACTAATACTACAAAGCCATAGCTTGCTAAAATAGCGGCGCTGCGGGCAATAGGGGCGGTTTGCTGAAAAATTTCAGAGTAAAAAATAAGTGCAGGAAACAACCCTTGCGCCTGAGGGCGGTATATAGTGGTTCGCATCAACCCTGTAGGGGTAGGCAAGTCGGCGTTATGTTGTTCGATGATCATAATTGCGCTCAGTTATATAAATTTATATGGTAACTGAGCGCGATAAAATATACGACTAGTTAAAGACTAGCAGGCATTTTATTGCAACTTGCGTAGTAGCTTACGGTTGCTGGCCAGTCGGAAAATATAGCCATTACGCCAACATCTTGCGCAAGTACATCAACTACTTTCATCATGTCGCCATCGTTATTTATTACATCAGCAATTGATTGATAATAATAGCCACCACCTTGGTTAAGTGGACCTGATCGCTCAAGGCTCCATGCAATAAGCTCTAAGCCTGCAGCTTTAGCGGCAATTGCGTATTGTGATGGCACAATATTGCTTTCGTTATCTATTTTTAACATCATCCAAATAGGCGGGGCTAAAATTTTCACCCCATTAGCAACCAGTTCATCCATGCTAGGTTGCCATGTTTGTGGACTACTTGGATCGAACCCAGCATCGCTATCGCGCCCGTCAAGATAGACACTTTGATCAGCAAAATCAGGATTGTTGTTTATCCAATATTTTACGTCATCAAGATTAAATGATTGCGGGTATACTCGCGACGCCGGTATATCCATTTGAGTGTATTCATCTAACATTTTTTGCGCGTATTGCTCTTGCGTCATGCCTTTAAAAGGCATGCTAACTTCTGGTGATTTAAGCTCAGGGGTCATTTTTACCCCGAGTGCTTTAAATAACGCAATACTTTGTTTATGCGTCATTAATGTGCCATTAGTTGCGTATAAGTCGGTGCGCCAACTAGGTGTGCCCTGCATATACTGTGCAACAGTAGTTGCTTGAATGTTTGCACCATCCATTTTGCCTTTAAGCGTTAAAAACTCGCTCAAGCTAATGTCGCTAGTACAGCACTTTGCAGAGGCGGTTACTGCGTTTTCAGCGTCGGCGGGGATAAATGGTTCGCTGCATTTAGCAGCTAATTCAGGAATGGCTAAAATATTGGTTGTGGTGTGTAAATCGCATTGTGAATGGCGACATACAAGCTCATTATCGTTTGTAAATGTAACATCGCACTCTACAACACCTGCGCCCATTCTTGCTGCAGCAGTGTAGGCTTCTTTAGTGTGCTCAGGGTACTGCATAGACGCACCGCGATGCCCAATTGAAAAGTCGGTGCGATAAAAAGGGCCTTCACTACACGATTCTAATTGTGCCTTTAAATCACCAGCGTCCATATCGTTAATTAAATAATAAGGACGCGTACCCAGTTGAGTATTTTGTTTGTTAATTAGGGTATTGCTACAGCCAGTAATTATAAAAATAAAACAGGCGACTAAAATTATTTTACCGAGCATTTAAAACAACTTTAAATTATTAAGATGCTGTAAGTGTAGCGCTATTTTATGGCACTTTTATTAAAGTATTGATTCACCAATAATGCAGCTAAAATAATTCCAGCACCAATAGCTAGCCTGAATAAATCGGCATCTCTGTTCCAAATAAGCACATTAACAATAATACCAGCAGGGATCAGTAAGTTATTCATTACCGCCAGCGCCCCCACATTTACTAAGGTAGCCCCTTTGTTCCAAACAAAATAACCAAACCCAGACGCTACGATTCCTAAATAAATAAGCACGCTCCATTGAGTTGTGGTTGTCGGTAGTTTATCGGTATTGCCAAACAGCAGGTAGCACACTAAAGCAACGCACAAAGCGCCGATAAAAAACCAACCGAACACCGATTTGTGCTCAAGAGTACTGTTACTCATTAAGCGTTTATAGGCCACTTGGCCAATGGCAAAGCACAGGTTAGCCGCTTGGACTAATAATAAGCCAAGCAAAAAGTCGCTACTTATGCCTTCATACCTAATGGCTACCGCGCCGCCAATAGCAATAATAGCAACAATAAAAAAGCGAGGGTTAAAGTGTTTTTCTAAAGCATCGTTTAGTAGGGTGATATAAAGCGGGGTCATCACTGTAAATAGTAGTACTTCAGGCACGCTTAAATATAAAAATGAGTGATAGTAAAAGCTGTACATAGCACCAAGTTGCACTGCACCAATAAGCATTAATTTTAACGCCAATGGTTTAGGAGTCTGTTTAACCTTTAAAAACGGTAAAAAGATTAATGCAGCCAGTGCAATGCGGATTAGCACACTAAACCATGCATCAACTTGGCCTGCTAAATACACACCAATTAAGCTAAACGAGAACGCCCATAATAGGGTGACGGCAAACAAGTAAGCCATGGTTTTTATAACTCCAAATAAAACAACGAGTTTAACCTAGATAATAAAAAAGGGTAATAGTCCACTTGATAAATAAGTGGACTAAAAAGTAACTATTGTGAACTTACAAATTGCTTTGCTTGTAGTTTTAAATGCTCTAGCGCTTTTTTATTGTAGTAGCGGTTATGGCTAATAACGCCTTGTAATGATTGCGTGTTACGAATATCAACTAACGGATTGCGCGCTAAAATAATAATATCTGCCACTTTACCTACCTCTAAACTGGTAAATTGCTGCGTTTTTCCTAAAAATTTAGGCCCAGCTATTGTGGCACTTTGTAGTGTTTGTAACGGGGTAAGCCCATAATCACTAAAAATAGCGAGTTCTTGATGCAACGACAATCCCGGATAAATATAAGAATTTAAAAAACCGGCGTCGGTACCTGCAATAATTGATACGCCAGCTTGCTGCACCCAAGGGAGTAATTTTGCCGTTTTTATAAAGCGCTCTTTGCGTTGTGTTATTTGCTCAGGGGTATCTTTATTTGCGCGATCAACTCGCCATTGGTAGGTGGCTTTTAATCCTTTGCCTAAATAATTTAGGTACTCGTCTTGCTGATGGTCGTTTTCATCAATGTAGGCCGTAATTTGGCCGCCAATTAAGGTAGGCACAACAGCGGTATTATTTTTTGCGAGTACGCGATATTTTTTCATTGCTGTGGCTTTGTCAACATGCTCAGTAATAATTGGCAGCGCACTGGAGTAGCTCAGTATACCTGATTTTACCTTAGCAGAAATTTCTTGTTCGTTATCGGCGGCGGCTTTTAACATGTAGGTCATATGCTCAATCGCATCAAGCCCTGCGTTTGACACATCGGTTACCGAAAGCGAAAAAGGAATATGCCCCGAAATTTGATAACCGCGCTTTTTAACTTCTTTTACTGCTTGTAAGTATAACTGTGGCGTTAAAGCGCTGTCGGTAATTTTAATAAAATCGACATTCATGGCCTCAAGTTTATCAATGGCGGCGTGCATTTCTGCGCTGGTTTCTACTTCTAAGTCGCCAGGCCAAATTGAGTCTTTACCTTCTAGCTTTGGCCCTGAGGTATAAATAGTAGGGCCTATTAATGTGCCTTGATTAATTTGCTCGCGCCATTGTAATACCGATTCACTTAAATCAGCGGCTGCATCGCGCACTGTGGTTATGCCATAGGCTAAATATAACGGCAGTAACTGTTTGTTTTCTGTTATTAGTTGCTCACCGCCGCCAAAGTGTACATGCATATCCCAAAGCCCAGGCATTACATATTGACCACTGGCATCAATTTGACTCGTAGCGCTGTAACGTAAATTTAGCTCATTGCCGCCGCGGGCTACAATAGTAGAGTTTTTGATAACAATGGATTGATTAGCCGTAATTTGCCCTGTCATCATATTAATTACATTGGCGTGGTTAATAATAATGTCGGCTTGTTGTTTTTGAGTCACTTGGTTACAAGCAGCTAAAATAAGCGTGATGGGGAGTATTAATATGAGTTTCATAGCGGCACCTGAATTTTTTATTCAGATTAACATAGTTGTTTAAAGTGGTATTTTCTTTGAGTTAAAAGGTTATAAAAGTGGGTTAAGTTAATGGCAATAAAAGAGCCCGCAAGCGGGCTCTTTAAAAGGTGTTAATTAGTTAACTAATTAGTCTACTAAACCACGGCGCTTAAGAAGTGCGTCGGTAGTTGGTTTTTGACCTCTAAATTCAATGTAGCTTTGCATTAAGTCGCGGCTATTGCCTTTAGATAGGATTTCTTTACGGAACTTATCGCCATTTTTGCGCGTTAAGCCACCGTTGTTTTCCATATGGGCAAAGGCGTCGGCTGCAAATACTTCAGTCCAAAGGTACGCGTAGTAACCTGCAGAGTAACCACCGGCAAAAGTGTGGCTAAAGTAGTTTGATTTATAACGCGGTGGTACAGGGTAGTAAGCAATACCATGTTTTTCTAGCGCGCTTTGCTCAAACTCTTCTACATCAGCTATTTTTTTATCAGAACCAAATGAATGCCATTCCATATCAAGCAATGCCGCAGCTAAGTACTCAGTAGTACCAAAGCCTTGGTTGAATTTTTGTGATTCTAACATTTTGTTAAGCAAGTCTTGTGGAATTGGCTCACCAGTTTTGTAGTGCTTAGCGTAGTTAGCTAATACAGTCGGTTCAATCATCCAATCTTCATTTGCTTGAGAAGGAAACTCAACAAAGTCACGCGCTGTTGCTGTGCCCGCTAGACTTGGGTACTTAACATCTGAGAATAAACCATGCGCCGCATGACCAAACTCATGGAACAAAGTAGATACTTCGTCAAACGTTAATAATGTAGGCTGACCTGCTGCTGGTTTTGGAATGTTTTGCGCGTTGTAGATAACAGGTTTAGTATTTTTTAAACCACTTTGTCCTACGTATGCACTCATCCAAGCACCGCCACGCTTACCTTCACGTGCGTATGGGTCCATGTAAAATAAACCAATTGCACTGCCATCAGCATTAAATACTTCAAAGGTAGTTACATCTTCGTGGTAAACCGGCAGATCTTTACGTTCTTTAAAAGTAATACCGTATAGTTTTTCCATAGCGAAGAATAAACCATTATGAATTACCGATTGTAATTCAAAGTAAGGTTTAACTAGGGCTGGGTCTAGGTTGTACTTTTCAGCACGTACTTTTTCAGCGTAAAAAGCCCAATCCCACGGTTTAAGTTCAAAACTTTCGCCAGAATCGTTAATTACTTTTTGAATTGCTGCAGCTTCAATTTTTGCTTTTTCAACTGCTTTAGGTGCAAGGTCATCTAAAATGCCGTAAACATTTTCAGTGGTTTGCGCCATACGCGAAGTCATTACATAAGAAGCCCAATCTTTATAGCCTAAAAGCTCTGCTTTTTGAGCGCGAAGGTTGGTTTCTTTAATAATAATAGGGCCGTTAGTTTTAGCCGCACGCTTAGTTGAAGCTGTAAACACTTGCTCGCGTAAGTCGCGGTTTTCTAGGCTACTTAAAATTGGCTGCTGCGTGGTGTTTACTAAAGTGATCATGTAACCGGTTTTGCCTGCTTTTTTAGCTGCATCGGCTAGGCTTGCAATTTCGCCTTCAGAAAGACCGGCTAATTTACTTTTATCGGTAACAACAATTACATCTTCTTTAAACGATTTTAAAACGTTTTGCGAAAATGCCGTTGAAAGCTTAGCAAGCTCAGAGTTAATTTCACGCATTTTTGCTTTTTCAGCGTCGTTTAATTTGGCACCGGCTTTAACAAACTGTTTGTAGTAAAAATCAACAAGACGCTGATCTTCTGCATTTAGTTTGCTTTTATTGTCGTAAATAGTTTGTACGCGTTTAAATAATGCGCCATTTAAGTAAATATCGTCTGAGTGCGCTGAAAGTACAGGCGCCATTTTCTCATCGATACGTTGATATTCACTGTCAGAAATTAATCCTGATAAGTTATAAAATGCAGTAGATACGCGATTTAATAACTCACCCGACAGCTCCATTTCAACTAACGTATTTTTAAATGTAGCTGGGGCAGGGTTGTTAGCAATTGCTAATACTTGTGCTTTATGCTGAGCAATACCGGCATCGAAAGCAGCTTCGTAATCTTTAGTAGAGAACTTATTAAATTCTGGTGCCATATATTGTAATGGGCTTGATTTGAACAATACATTGTTTGCGTTAATGTTTTGCACTTGTGTAGCGCTCTCTTTTGCCATGTTGTTTGAATCGTTTGATGTACAGGCAGATAATACTAAAACACTAGCAATAGTAGTGGCGATCAATGTTTTACGCATAGTAACTCCATAAAAATATTAGCCGAAATAGGCTGTGCGAGTCGAAAAACACAGTTAACTTATCAAATTTAGAGTTATATACAATCATGTTTATCGGTATTAAGCGGGATTTAAACGCAAATTAGCGAATAATAGAGGAAAAGGTGGGTAAAAGTAGCTCTAAATATAAACGTTTGAGCTACTTAGTTAAGTAAATAAGCAAAAAAAGTATCCAAATTTTAATTGTAACCTAGTACAAATTTTTTATCAGAGCTAAAGTTTACCGGTTGCTGTTGGCCAAATTCTTGATTAATAGTTGCCAGTGCTTGTTCTTGTTGAGCGAGTAAAGATAAAATTTTATTACGGTATTCGAGGCTAGTTTCAAATAAATTAAGGTCAACCTGCGGCTGCAAGGTTGCTAGTTTTTGAGCTAAAGTTAGTTGCGTCATAATGTTATCTCCAGTGCAAGTACACTATTTATATAGCACTAAGTACCATAAAAGGTTAGTTGATTGTATAAATTGATTTTATTCCCCTAATATTATGACGTGCTAAACTTAGCGAACCCTGAACCAGTTTTACTTTTATTTTAGACACACGTTTATAGAGCGGTATCTTCTTACTTATTTGGATAATAAATGACACTAGAACAATTAAATCAAATGCTTGCTTTTGTACTTTTTAGTTACAACGATGTGCAAATTACAGTGGTAAAAGTAATTCAGATCCCATTGATATTATTTACTATGTGGTTTGTGGTTACTCGTATTGGTAAGTTAATAAAAAAATCATTACTTAAACGTAAAATGAACCCTGATGCGGTGCTATTGTTTACGCGAATTTATTTTATTTTAAGTATCGCAATTTTAATTTTCACTTCTTTAGAGGTGTTAAATATACCGCTTACCGCTTTTGCTTTTGTATCGGGTGCTATTGCGATAGGTGTTGGTTTTGGTGCGCAAAATATCATTAATAACTTTATTAGTGGCTGGATATTAATGTGGGAGCGACCAATTCGTATTGGTGACTTTTTAGAGGTGGGCAATGCTAAGGGCGTAGTTGAAACGATAAACACTCGCTCAACCCGTATTCGCCGTAACGATGGCGTACATATGCTAGTACCAAACAGCCAATTATTAGAAAACACAGTAACTAATTGGACGCTAATTGATCGTAATGCACGTACCTCGGTTAATGTGGGTGTAATGTATGGCTCAGATGTTGAATTGGTTGAAAAACTGATGCAACAAGTGCTTGCAGATCATCCGGCAATATTACCCACCTTACCAAAAGCGGTGTTGTTAGATGACTTTGCTGAAAGCGCGATGATGTTTAGTGCTTATTTTTGGGTGTATGCAGAGTCTGAAACGATGTTGCGCCAAGTTCGCAGCGATATTCGTTTTAGTCTTTATAAGCAGTTTAAGTTAAATAATATTAAAATTGCCTTACCACAACGTATTATTCATATTGATGATAAAAAATTCAATACGCCACTGTAATTAGCACCCATTAAATATAAAGAAAAGTGGCTTAGCATTTTGGTGCTAAGCCAACTGAATTAGCGGCTTTGATTTAATTTTTTTAATTTAAGCGCTAAACCAACTATAAGCGCGCCAAATACTATAGCGTATGCAGCAACTAACCAAAGCAAGGTTAAAATGCCTGCACCTGGGTTAAATACTAAGTACAGTCCAAATATTATAGAAATAAAACCACTAATAATTAAAATCCATTCGTTACTAATTTCATTACGTAACTTTTGGGCTAAAAATATTTCTACTACACCAATTGCAATCGCCCACGCAGCAACATAATAAAGTAACAATAAGGCGGTAAGGTTTGGTGCAAGTAAAGTGACAAAAGCGGCAATAATACTCAGTAAGCCACCAATTAATAATAGCATCCAAAAGGGATTTGATTTTTTTGATGTTATGGCAACCCAAACTCTTAATATGCCATCAAATAAAAAGTAGCCAGCAAAAACTAATAACATAACTTGCAACGACGCCTCAGGTGCAAACCAGGTTATTAAACCAAACAGTATGGCTATAACACCACGAAGTAAAAGTAACGACCAGTTTTTGGTGAGTGTATTCGTAAGATTCATTTTAATCCTTAAGTAAATAGTATGAGCGCCCAGATAAGGTAGCTATTGTTATTAGCAGGGTCAAACAAGTTTAATATCAAGTCTATATAGCATAACTTTAATTTGAAACAGGTCAAATGTCCGCTATTTTTGTTTTTTAAAGGGTTTATTTTTAATTATTTTAAGAGATGTATTTTTTGCACAAATTGTTTTTTTTATGTTTCTTTTATGCAGTAAAAGAGCGTCAGGGTGTTATAATATTAACCACTCATTCAGCCTCTTTAATTCGTTTTGCACTCTCGAGAAAGAGGTCCGCGTAGCGTATCGCGAAAAATTGCCTGAGTCCGCTATTGTAAGTGGCGCAACACATCAACCGTTGAACAAGAGTGCACTAAAAAGGTTAATCCCCGACATGAAAGCAATGAAAAGATCTACGTTAGCAACCCTAGTAAATGCAGCGTTACTCTCTGCCGTAGCAGGCACTTCATTTTCTACTATTGCTGCTGAGCAAGCGCCAGCGGTAAAGAAAAATCAATTAGAAGTTATTCAAGTTACTGCTCGTAAACGTGTAGAAAATGCACAAGAAGTACCAGTAGCTGTTTCTGCACTGCAAGGCGATAGCTTGGATGCTTACAGCTCTGCTGGTATGGATATTCGTTTTATGAATGCGAAAATCCCAAGTTTATCAATTGAGTCTTCATTTGGTCGTTCATTCCCACGCTTTTATGTACGTGGTTTAGGTAATACAGATTTCGATTTAAACGCATCACAACCGGTATCATTGGTTGTAGATGAAGTAGTACAAGAAAACGCTATTTTAAAAGGCTTTCCAGTATTTGACGTTTCACGTGTAGAAGTACTACGTGGACCACAAGGTACTTTGTTTGGGCGTAACACGCCTGCGGGCCTTGTTAAATTTGATTCAGTAAAACCAAGCCAAGAATTTGAAGGTTACGGCTCGGTATCTTACGGTAGCCGTGGCGCTGTAGATTTTGAAGGTGCGGTAGGCGGTGGTTTAACTGACCGTTTATCAACGCGTGTATCAGTACTGTGGCAAGATAAAGACGATTACATTGATAGTCGTGCTCCAGGGTTTGAACAAAAAGACGCGCTAGGCGGCTACACAGATAAAGCAGCCCGTATTCAGTTTTTATACGAAGGCGATGACTTCACTGGTTTATTTAACTACCACGTGCGTGATATGGACGGTAAACCAATTGCCTTCTTTGGTAATTCTATCAAGCCAGGTACTAACGATTTAGTTGATGGCTTTGAAAATGACGTGGTTTACCACGATGCGGCATCACGTGCGACGCAGCAAGTTGAGTCAGAAGGTGCGAGCTTAAAGCTTGAGTGGGATTTTAATAATCACACATTAACCTCTATTTCGGCGTGGGAAAGTGCAGAAATATATTCTCGTGCAGACATTGATGGTGCTTATGAGGCTGGTTTTAGCTCAGCAGAAAGTGCTGATGGTATTCCTGACCACGATCAATACACTCAAGAGTTACGCTTATCAAGCAACTTTGCTGGCGATGTAAACTACCAAGTAGGTGTGTTTTACTTTGATGAAGCGCTGACAATTGAAAATTTCAGCTATGATACGTTTTCATCACCTGCAGGTAATGAAACCGGTTATGTAATACAGCAACAAGATACAAAAGCATGGGCGGTATTTGGCTCAGTTGATTACACGATTAGCGATGATTTAAAGGTAACTGCAGGTCTGCGTTATTCAGACGATGAAAAAGAATTTTCTGCAAACCGTACTCAAAGCCCAATTGGTGCTGGTCCGCTATCTAGTGGACTCATCAATGTAAGTGATGACCATATTAGCTGGGATATTTCAACAAGCTATAAAGTAAATGATGACGTAAACTGGTACACACGTATTGCTAATAGCTTCCGTGCACCTAGCTTACAAGGGCGTATTTTATATGGTAATGATGTAACTACCGCAGAAACAGAAACGGTAACCTCATACGAAACAGGTATTAAGTCAGACGTACTAGACGGTCAAGGCCGTGTTAACGCCACTGTTTTTTACTACACAATGAATGACCAACAGTTAACAGCTGTAGGTGGTGGTGCTAACTTTAACCGTTTGTTAAATGTTGATAAAACCACAGGTTATGGTTTTGAGCTAGATTCTGAGTGGGTGTTAAGTGATGAGCTAAATGCTACATTCAACTTAAGTTATAACAAAACTGAGCTTAAAGATGACACGCTTAGCATAGCAGCTCCAAGCCGCCCAACGTTGACAATTACTAACCCAGTAGTAAATGGTAAAGTATTACTCGATGGTAACAGCTTACCGCATGCTCCAGAGTGGATTTCTAACTTCACATTACGTTATACCAAAGAGCTAGCTGATGGTGAATTCTTTGCTTATGGCGATGTTTCTTATCGTAGCAAAATTAACTTTTTCTTATATGAATCAGTTGAGTTTGAAGGTAAGCCGCTTGTTGAAACTGGCTTACGTGCCGGTTACGCATGGGCAGATGGCGACTATGAATACCAAGTGTCAGCATTTGTGCGTAACTTATTTGACGAGCAACAATCTATTGGTGGCGTAGACTTCAACAATAATACTGTAATGGTTAATGAAGAGCGTTACGTTGGTGTAGAGTTTAAAGTTAACTTCTTTTAAGCTTAAACACTAATAGTAAAAATACTACAGAGCCCGCTTTTATAGCGGGCTTTTTCGTTTATATTCATTAATATTACTGCTAAAGTAGCGTTAATTGATTTGCAAAATAAAGAGATGAAAAATGGCTGGATTTTGGAACTACCGAGTGATTTTTTGTGAAGCCACAAAAGATGAAGCAGCGCAGTATCAAATACATGAAGTAGAATATAACCTTAATGGTAAAGTAACTAATTGGTCTGAAACCGGAGCAGCTCCTTTTGGTACATCGCTTGATGAATTAAAAGCTGATTCTGAGCGATTAAAAACAGCGTTTGAAAAACCTGTTTTAAAAGTGGCGCGTAAAGCGCGTGGTTATGAGTTGGTTGATGTTGAAACAGGTGAAGAGGCCACTGGTGAGCCACCGGCGGGTTTAACGGAGTAATTTATAAACATATTAAAGGCGCTTAGGCGTCTTTTTTAGCGCTGTGATAAGGAATAAAAATGACTTTAAAAGCAGTATTATTTGATATGGATGGCACGTTAGTCGACTCTGAGAGCATGCACTTTGCATGTTGGAGCCAGGTACTTGCGCCATTTAATGTAAACTACGAAGAGGGTGAGTTTTGTCAGCGTTTTTTGGGGCGGCCAACGCTCGAAGCTGCAAGTGAAATAAAGCAACAGCATAACTTATCGGTTAGCAGTGACTATTTAGCCGATGAAAAATACTGTTTATTTGCACAATATGTAAAAACCAATTTACCAGCACTAATGCCTTTTGCAGAACAAGCATTAATAGCGGTTAAAAGCAGCGGCTTAAAAATGGCGTTAGTAACAGGCAGCGCTCGCCACGAAGCAGAACCAATATTAAAAGGGCTTGGCTTTTATGATCTATTTGACGCAGTAGTCACTAAAGATGATGTTATTAATCCAAAGCCAGCCGGAGATCCTTACTTATTAGCACTCAAGCAGATAAATGTAGCTGCTAAAGATGCCATTGCAGTAGAAGATACCTTTACCGGAGTAACTGCAGCAAACAACGCCGCTGTAAGTGTTGTGGCGATTGCTAATAGCCATACGCAAAACCATGACTTTAGCCAAGCCAGTTACCGTATGGATGATCTGCAAGAGTTTTGGCAATGGCTGCAATCTCAACTATAGTTTAAGCCACATTACCTTGCTTGGACGCGCTGATGTTTTATATAAAATTAATTACTTTAATCACAGCAGTACTTTTTAGCTCTATTGTGAATGCAACATTGCCCAAGGTGCTGCTTGCTAAAGTGTATGATGAAACTAAGCACAGCGATGTAAGTAACTATTTAGTTAGTGAAAAGTTTGATGGTGTAAGGGCTATTTGGACAGGCAAACAGTTTGTTACCCGACAAGGTAATGTAATAAACGCGCCTGAATGGTTTACAGCACCCTTACCTAAAGTATGGCTTGATGGTGAACTGTGGACTAAACATCAGCACTTTGCGGTGCTCAGTGGCATTGTGCGCACTAAAACTCCCAATAATCATGATTGGCAAAGTATTACGTATCAAGTATTTGATATGCCTGATGCAAACGTGCCTTTTAGCCAGCGCTACAGCAATTACAGCCACCTTGTTGCTGGTTTAAATTCACCTCATATAAAAGCTATAAAGCAGCATCAGTTTACTAATAACCAATTATTAACTAACTATTTTAAAAATATAACAGCGCAAGGTGGCGAAGGCGTTATGCTGCATTTAGCAAGCGCAAAACATGCCGATGGGCGCAGCGATGCGCTATTAAAATTAAAGCCCTACTTAGATGCAGAGGCAATAGTGATTGCATACCTACCGGGTAAAGGTAAATACCAAGGCATGTTAGGAGCGTTAAGAGTAAAAACACCGCAAGGGCAACTGTTTTCAATTGGCACCGGATTTAGCGATGCCGAGCGCGAAAGCCCGCCAGCATTGGGTAGCACCATTACTTATCGATTCCATGGTTTAACAAAAAATGGCTTACCTCGTTTTGCTAGTTTTTTACGCGTGAGAGAGTCACTCTAACAGTTATTCAGCCCTATATGAGTATATATTTATTGCTAGGTATGCTAAATTGCGCGGCCTTTTTAGTGATGTATGGTGATATATGTTTGTTGGTTTTGATTATGGTAGTTCTAATTGTGCTATGGGTGTAATGAACGAGGGTAACGTTCAATTAGTGCCGTTAGAGCAAGGAAAACATTACCTACCTTCAACACTTTATACCCACCATAGTGCGTTGGTAGTTGACTATGTTGCCAAGCATTTACAAGGTAGCAGCGATGAGCTTGCGTTTAAAACCCAGCGCCAAGCATTGCTAAATTCATTACCACGAATTAAATCTGACTTAGATTTACACCCCACAGACGAAACCTTATTTGTTGGTCGCGAAGCAATTAGCGAGTATGTGCAATTTCCTGAAGAGGGTTATTTTGTTAAATCACCAAAATCATTTTTTGGCGCTACAGGTTTAAAACAAGGACAAATTAACTTTTTTGAAGACATTGCCACCGCAATGATTTTAAAAATAAAACAACGTGCTGAGCAATCACTAAGCAAAACGTTAACCCAAACCGTTATTGGTCGTCCGGTTAACTTTCAGGCGGTAGGCGGTGAGGAGTCAAATCAGCAAGCAATTGGTATTTTAGAGCGCGCTGCAAAACGTGCCGGCTTTAAAGATGTAGCATTTTTATACGAGCCACTGGCGGCCGGTATTGATTACGAGAGCAACTTAACACAAAACCAAAAAGTACTGGTTATTGATATTGGTGGCGGTACCAGCGATTGCTCGTTTGTGCAAATGGGGCCAAGCTTTCGGGATAAAAATGACCGTGACGCTGACTTTTTAGCTCACAGCGGTAAGCGTATTGGTGGAAACGATTTAGACATAGCTTTAAGTTACTATGGCTTGATGCCGCTTTTAGGCTTAGGCAGTACGTTTAAATCAGGGCTACCTTTGCCTAATCAAGCTTTTTGGCAAGCCTGTAAAATTAACGATGTAAACTTACAAAGCCAATTTTATAGTGCTAACCATTATAGAGAACTTAGCGCACAATTGCGTGATGTAAGCGCGCCAGAGCTATTTAAACGATTAATACATTTGCAGCAAAATAGGCAAGGGCATCAATTAGTACAACAAGCTGAGGCTGCTAAAATAGCATTAACTTCAGCCACTAATTATAACTGCGATCTTAGCTTTTTAGATGCGTCATTAAGTAAAGATGTTTCAGTCAGTGATTTAGCATTAGCGGTAGATGATAGCATTAGCCAAATAGTCACTTTAGCGAAGCAAGCTATAAATGATGCAGATACTACGCCTGATGTTATTTATTTAACCGGAGGTAGTGCACAGTCGCCTCTTATTAAAGCAGCGCTTAGCCAACATTTAGGCGATATTAAAATGGTTAATGGCGATCACTTTGGTAGTGTAACCGCCGGTTTAACTAAATGGGCTAGCATGCTTTACAGCTAAGCCATTAAATATTAAATATCTATTTGTCGGGTTGCTAAATACTTTTCGTAATCTGGCAAGGTGCGCTCAAGCTCAACATTCATTAATGGCGAGCTTAGGAGCATGTCAGCACTTACTTCATTACAAGCTACTGGTATGTTCCACACTGCCGCTAAGCGTAGTAGTGCTTTTACATCTGGGTCGTGGGGTTGCGATGCCAGCGGGTCCCAAAAAAACACCAGCATATGTATTTCATGCTCAGCAATTTTAGCCCCTAATTGCTGATCGCCACCCATTGGGCCGCTAAGCAATTGAATTACATCTAGCCCTGTGGTTTTATTGATTAAATGCCCTGTGGTGCCTGTGGCATATAATGTATGCTCGCTCAGTGCGTTTAGGTGTTTTATACACCATAATTTTAAAGCCGCTTTTTTACCATCGTGCGCTACTAGTGCAATATTTTTTTTAGCCGGTAGCGATTGTATTTTTTGGTCCATAAAAAATTCTTTTTATTGTTAAAGTAATAAGTTAATAGCAAGGGCAATGAAAACAATGCCGGTGATCCTATCTATCCAAGTTTGGCTATTTGGGTTATCTCTAAAAAAGCGCGCAATTTTATCGCCAAAATAAATATAAGCGCAATCAATCGGAAAAGCAAAAAGCGGATACAGCAAACCAAAAAAGGCGAGCTGAAAAGTAGCCGAAGAAAGTGCTGGATCAACAAATTGTGGAATAAACGCGATAAAAAATAATGCCACTTTAGGGTTAAGTACTTCGGTCATCATAGCTTGAAACATTACATTTTTACTTTTCTTCGTAGTTATATGTGGTTTGTCTGATTGCTCAATAGGCTCTTTTATAAAAGTGCTTTTAAGCATCATTATCCCTAAGTAGCACAAATAAGCAGCGCCTGCATATTGCACTGCACTATAAGCTACCTCAGAGGCTTTAAGTATGGCGGTTAAACCAACAACAGCAAAAAATGTATGTACTACTCCACCGAGAGCAAAACCAAACGCACTTTGCATTCCTGCCGTACGGCCATTAGCAAAGGTTTGTGCCATTAAAAAGGCATTAGAAGGCCCTGGGGCCACCGCAATTAAAAAGCTAGCCAGTAAAAAAGAAACTAAAAAATCAGGGTTTATCATGATCAGCCTTGAGTTGGGTGTAAAGCATGTCCTTTTTTACTTATTAAAATAAGCCAAAGAGGAAGTAACAATAGTAAATGAAAGGCTATTAGCCATGGTGTAGTTAACCCTAAAAACTGTGTTGCAAACACTAATATACTCGCACCACTCATTTGCATTGCGCCAAGTAGCGCTGAAGCGGTTCCGGCTTGTTTTGCAAAGCGAGAGAGTGCCATACCAGCTGCTGAGCCTAAACTTAAAGCAAAACCAAGTGCAGCAATAAGCATAGGTAACATAAGTGCCAGCGCGGTTTGTATGGTGCTAAGCGCAAGCATTAATAACCCCGAAAAAATCAATAAACCAACCCCAAGACGCAAAGCACGCTGGCTATTATTTTTAATATACATAGGCGCTATAAAACTCGCCACAATGCTACATACCGCATTGAGTGTAAACCAAAAAGTAAAGTCAGCAACTGTACCGCCTAAGTGAGTAATTAACCAACCCGGCGCAAGTGTTACGTACACCAGTATTGCCGACATTGCGACCATACAAAGTAAGCTATTAAATAAAAATATAGGAGTGCTAATAATGGGCATAAAACGGCGTAAATCTAAAATATGGCCTTGATAGTAGCTGTCTGCTGGGCGTGTTTCTTTAAAAAATAATAAGGTTATAACTAAGCCAAAAATGGCAAAAAAAGTTAAAAATAAAAAATTCATCCGCCAGCCAAACTGCACGGTTAACCATGCCCCTAAAATGGGCGCTAATGCTGGAATAAAACAAATAATACCATTTAAATAAGTGATCATTTGCCCACTTCGCTGTGCACCGTATTTATCACGTACTATGGCAAAAGCAACCACAAAAGTGGCACATGCTCCTAATCCTTGTAAAGCACGCGCGAGCAGCAATATATTAAATGAAGGAGCGTAATAGGCTAACAAGGCAGAGCCCGCATACAGGCTAATACCAATGACAGCGACCGGTTTACGACCAAACTTATCGGCAAGGGGGCCTGCAATTAATTGCCCTAAGCCTACAGTGAGCATAAAAATAGCAACACTTTGTTGTACTTGCTGCTCTGAAACAGCAAATTGCTCAGCAATAGTTGGAAATGCAGGTAGGTAAATATCAATAGCCATAGGGCAAAAAATAACGAGTAACGCTAATATAAGTAATAAAGTTAAGTTTGGTTTAGCGGGCTGTGTTTGCATTAGTTCTCCTTTTGTCGCGTATTTTAGGGGGGGACTAATAAAAAAGAAAGGGCTTATGACCCTTAGTATCGTCGACATTGATATTTTTTAATTTAAATAACATGAACTCTGGGTAATAAATCTATCTCAAGCAGATATTTTCAGCGCTAACTGCGCTGAATTTACTTGCAATAGATCAGCAGTTGACGCGTAAATTCGCCTTATTGTCACTGAAAATCACTGGTTAGAAAAAATAAATTTAAATATAACTATGATTCAATACGTTAGTAAATCTCTTCACCAAAGTTAAGGTTAAATAGCTAAAAGGGACTTTTAAAGACACTACCTCAAACTGGTCTGATGTGTTACTTTTACAAAAGAATGAACGATGGAAAATAATAATGAGCAATAAATCTTCAGTTTTAACAGCATGGCGCATTGTTAAAAAGCTACCCTTTGGGCACTGGCTATTTACTAAAATAGTCTGTTTTAAAGCGCCATACTTTGGCTCGATGAAGCCTTACATACTTAATTTAAAAGCAGGACATTGTAGTGCGCGGGTTAAAAACCGGCGTAGGGTTCATAATCACATAGGTACAATACATGCAATAGCGCAGTGTAATTTGGCCGAGTTATGTGCTGGAGTGATGGTGGATGCCACGGTACCGGTTAAAACTCACCGTTGGATCCCAAAAGGTATGACGGTACAGTATTTAGCTAAAGTAGATACCGATGTAACCGCTATTGCAGAGATTGATTTACCGCACCAGTGGCTAGATAAAGAAGACTTAGTGGTGCCAGTAAAATTATATAATACCCGCAATGAACTAGTATTCACTGCAGATATTACTATGTACATTACAGCTAAAAAGTAACTAGCTTTTTTTAGGGGCTTGTTTATTTACGAATGACAAGCCGATATCGTCCTCGTTAATTAATGGTTTTACATCGCTCACCGGCTTTGACTCATCATTAATGAGTGTTAAGTTTTCTTTTTCAAAGCGCTGTTTTAAATTACCTTCAATAATTGCACCAGCTTCTATACTAAGCGTATCGTGAAAAATATCACCATGCACATGAGCGTTATTTTTAATGTTAACTTCACTGGCATTTAATGAACCAATTATTTTGCCCTTAACAATCACGCTTGTCGCTTCAACAATACCCTCAACTACGCCTGTAGTGCCAATTACTATATGAGTAGCTTTAATGTCGCCATCAATGCGGCCATCAAGTTGCACTTCACCTTGGCTTATTATTGACCCGGTAAGGCGCATATCTTCTGAAATAATAGAAGGAGCGTGATTAACGCGTTTTAATGAAGCGTTATTTGTTACTTGCTTTTTTTTACCAAACACGAGAGAGCGCCTTTGTTATTTTAAGAGGATTGACATGCTTGCCATCAATAAGCACTTCATAATGTAAGTGAGTGCTGGTACTTCTGCCGGTGCTGCCCATTAAGCCTATTACATCGTGCTTAGTGACTGCTTGGCCTTTTTTTACTTTAACTTTATTTAAATGACCAAAGCGAGTGACTAAGCCATTTTTATGTTCAAGTTCTATAAAGTTACCATAACCGCCATTGCGCCCAGCGCGCAGTACAGTACCGTCGGCAGGAGCAAATATTTCAGTTTTATGCCAGCCGGCTAAATCAACGCCCTTATGAAAGGCGCGGCGACTATTCATTGGATCTTTTCGCAATCCAAAGTTGCTAGAAATATAATACTTTGCAGCTGGCAGCGGTAAGGTATTAGGCAGTTCATTTAAAAAGTTTTCTAAATTATTTAGTAGTAATAATTTATCGGCAATAGCTAAAAATGTGCCAGGAATTTTTGCTTCATCGAATACATCTAACGGACCACCTTGAGCGGTTGTTTGCTCGCTTAATGCTAAATGTTGCGCTAATGCAGACTCTAGCCCTGCACCTTTAAGCATGGCTAAAATGGCGTTATGACGTTGGGTAATTTGACTTTCAAGCGATAAAAAATTTTGCTCGTAGTATTGATTTAGCTGTGCATAGCGAGCAGCGAATGTACTAGGGAGCGTATTTTGCCCCTGTTTACTTTGAGCGCTGTCATCGACTAAAGGTTCATGAAACTCGCTTTGCTCTTCTTCAATAGGAGATTCAAGTTCGTCACCCAGCTTTATAACATCTTTACTAAGAGAAGCAGGAAGAGATTCGATCATGCTTTGGAGTAAAGCTTGTTTTTGTTCAAGCTCAGCTAATTGTGCTATTTGTTCGTCATGGCGTGTTTTTTGCTCGCTGACTTGCTGTTGCCATTGTTTTTGCTCATCGAGTTGAGTTTGCTCAATATCTGATATTTTTGTAGTTTGTGAGTAAACCCGAAAGCTCGAAATACTTACCCAACTAAGAGTAACTAATACAAGTAATACGATAAAAACTTGCAGCCAAGGCGCCAAAACCACATGCTTAACTTCACCATTTTGGCGAATAAGTAGTTGACGAGAGGGAAAAAACTGTTCAAAAAAAGACTTTATAAATATAGGCATGACACATAAATACTGGCTATTAACCAAGCTAAGATAGCAATTTGAGTTTAAAAAGCTAGAAAAAAATTGTAACTATGACTGAATTAATAAAAAAGGACGGCAATAAATGCCATCCTTTTTAGCAAAACAATTTATTCTTTAAATTATTTTGCAGCGAGTACAGTACTCTCTACACAGCCAAAACCAATGCGTGCGTAACCTTCTTTTTCACACCAGCCACGCATAATAACGTTATCGCCGTCTTCTAAAAAGCTACGTTGTTGGCCATTGCTCAGCGTGATTTTTTCTTTACCACCACGAGAAAGCTCAAGTAACGAACCCGCTTCTTCATGGGTTGGGCCAGATTGCGTACCCGAGCCCAGCATATCACCTGGCATAAAGTTACAACCATTCACAGTATGGTGCGTTACCATTTGCGCAACTGTCCAGTATGAGTGCTTAAAGCTTGAGGTTGATACACGCGTTGGTGTATGACCTTCATCACGCATTTGCTGAGTTTGAATTTTTACATCCATTTGAATATCAAACGCGCCTTGTTCACGGTTCGCTTTAGATTCTAAATAATCCAATGGTTGTGGATCGTTTTCATCTCGTGTCCAGCTTGTTCTAAATGGTGCTAGCGCTTCAGTTGTCACTATCCAAGGAGATACCGTTGATGCAAAGTTTTTAGCTAAAAACGGCCCTAACGGCTGATATTCCCACGCTTGTAAATCACGTGCTGACCAATCGTTAAATACACAAAAGCCAAATACATGGTTTTCAGCATTTTCAATCGCTATAACATCACCTAACGCGTTACCTTTACCTAAGTAAATACCTACTTCTAGTTCATAATCAAGGCGTTTACACGGGCCAAACGATGGTACTTCAGCATCTGGCGCTTTGGTTTGGCCTTTAGGGCGATGAAATTGTTGGCCCGATACACCAATAGATGATGAGCGACCATGATAACCAATAGGTACCCATTTATAGTTAGGTAGTAGAGGGTTGTCTGGGCGAAACAAGCTACCCACAGCAGTTGCATGGTAAATAGAGGTGTAAAAGTCGGTGTAATCACCAATGCGACACGGCAATGCAAACTCAATATCAGCCTGTGCAATAAGCGCTTCGCTTAATTTAGCCTGATGCTCAGAGCCTTCACGCAGCGCTTTAGATAATGCTAAACGCAGTGCTGACCAATATTGCTGCCCAAGGCTCATAAATTCATTTAATGTTGTGTTACTTGCAGCAGCAATGGCTGTTTGCGCATCACCACTAAAAATAGCGAGTTCATTTAGTTTTGCTAAATCGATAACCTGATCGCCAATAGCGACAGCGCCACGAAAAGCTTCGTTGCTATTTTTACGACGAACTTCAGCAAAAGGTAGATTTTGAATAGGGAAGTCGCAATCTGCAACGTTTGCAGAGGCTACCCAGCTTGTTAAATTTATATCATGGGTTTCGTTAATTAAACTCATTACATTTCCTTTGGTTTAGTTGGTCGTGCTAATCAGTATAAATATCAATTTATTAAATAAGCATATAAAGATTAAAAACATCTATTATTAACAGCTTATATGGTGATGAATAGCACGATTTAAACAGACAGAGTAGAATTGTTACTCAATATCAGCGTAAAACGACAAAAAGCAGCGAGTTACGCTGCTTTTAAAATATAAATGCTAACTACTTATAAAACGCCACGGCGCTCTTGGTCGCGTTCAATTGATTCAAATAGTGCTTGGAAGTTACCTTCACCAAAGCCACCATCGTCAACTCGCTGAATCATTTCAATAAAAATAGGACCAAATAGGTTTTTAGAGAAAATTTGTAGTAAGTAACAGTTTTCACTTTGGCTATCTACTAGAATTTGATGCTCACGAATTTTTTCTTTGTCTTCAGCAACCCAAGGTACACGGTCAAAAATAGTATCGTAGTACTCAGGAATAATATCTAAAGTTGCAATAGTCGATTTATCAAGCTTATCAAGTGAGCTTACTAAGTCGTCAGTTAAAAATGCTAAATGCTGTACGCCAGGGCCATTGTATTCACCAAGGTATTCATCGATTTGGTTATTATCGTTGCCTTTACCTTCGTTAATAGGAATAGAGAAAGTGCCACAAGGCGATTTAAGCGCATACGAAATTAACGCTGTTTTTTGGCCTTTAATGTCAAAGTAGCGTACTTCAGTAAAACCAAATACATCTTTATAAAAGTTAGCCCATTTTTCCATGGTGCCTTTATAAACATTATTAGTTAAATGGTCGATGCGAATAAAGCCTTTATCGTCAACCACGTTTTGCTCGGCTAGATCTTCAAAGTCTTGTGCGTAAATAGAGCCTTTTTCGCCAAATTGCTCAATAAAGTAAATTAAGCTGTCGCCAATGCCATAAATTGCAGGGTAAGGTAAATCTTTATTTGCCGAGTCGGTTGCTGGTTTTGCACCGCGCTCTACCGCTGCTTCAAATGCTTTTTGTGCATTCTCTACTCGCCAACCCATAGAACAAATAGCCGGGCCATGATCTTTAGCAAACTGTGCCGAAAAGCCATCACGCTCGTTATTTAATAAAAAATGAATATCGTTTTGATTGTAATAAACAATGTCTTTACCTTTGAATTTTTTTAGCTTTGAAAAGCCAAAGTCGGTAAATACTTTATCCATGTAATCTGCATCAGGTGTTGCATATTCGGTAAATTCGATACCAACTAAACCTAAAGGGTTATTTACTTCACTCATTATCATTACTCCCGCAATTAAGCACTGCGATTATTTGTTGTCGTATTGCTGTAGATGATTAACTAAATTTATACTTTGGGGAAGAGGGCGTTGTTATTTAGTAAACAGCGCGTGTGTAAATTTTATAGGACGGTTAGCAGTAAGTTACTTTTTTGCTGAGTGCTTTAAATACGCGTATGTATTAAAACGTTTGAATAAGTGCGGTATTTTAAGTTTTAGCTATTGATTTTGTTGTGGTTTATTTTTTATAAAGAGATTTAAGCTAACTTAAATCTCTTTTTTTACTCTAGTAAAAACAAGGTTTTTTGTTTGCCCAGCGAAGCTGGCAAACCCGATAGGCTGAAAGATGCCTTATCACCCTGACTAAGGGGAAGATAA